>JAGHSR010000011.1 GCA_018065765.1 Candidatus Colicola coprequi | reverse complement strand
TTTGGCTGACGTGAGCATGTTCACCGATGCGGATGACATTGCTCTGAATGAAGTACTGATTAAACTTGGTGAGAAAGAAGGACTGAAAGTTGCTTCGATTGATGCCAAAAAGGCTGACAACGATGCCCTTCGCAACTACTTTGCTACCGTGCTGCCCAACTACGACCGAGACCGCGTTTATCCGTCAGACATCCGCAAACTCGTGCTGTGGTACAACATCCTCATCAATGCCGGTATCACCGATTTCACCGTGGACGAGGATAGCGAGGATACACCTAAGCAAGATGCTCCCGTAGCCAAAGAAGAGAAAAAAGTCGCCCCTAAAACTCAGGTCAAGACACAAAAATCCGCTGCCAAAGCGTCTGCCAAAACCGGTGTAGGAGCGAAAAAAGGATAAGTGTTACTAAAACACATAGTTGATATCATAGAGTCTGTGGTGCCCTTGGAGTGGCAGGAGGGGTTTGACAATTCGGGGCTGCAGATAGGTAATCGCAATGCAGAAATCCATGCCGCATTGTTGACAACGGATGTAACTGAAGCCGTTGTCGATGAGGCTATACATCTGAATTGCGATTTGATTGTTTCCCATCATCCCTTGTTGTTTCACGGTCTGAAAACTATTTGCGATCAGACTCCTCAGCAACGCTGTGTCGTACAAGCAATCCGGCATGGCATAGCCATTTATAGTGCACACACATCGCTTGACTCATACCTGCACGGCGTGAGCGCTGATGCTGCCGAACGATTGGGAATGACCGACATTCGTTTCTTGGTATCACAAGACAATATACACGGCTTAGGCGTTGTGGGGCATTTGACGCAACCTATGTCGTTTGCAGAACTACTAACCAAGGTGCAGACTACTTTTCAGGCTCAAGGGCTGCGCTACGTAGCACCCGCTGATGGTCTGTCGGCACCCGTAAGAACTATCGCCTACTGCGGTGGAGCCGGCGCTGAGTTTCTGCAAGATGCCATCCGGGCTCAAGCGGATGTATTCATTACGGCCGACTTTAAGTATCATGAACTACAACAGGCACAAAATCGTATCGCTGTCATAGACATGGATCACTGGACCAGCGAGCATTTTGCACCGTACGTGATGCAACACATCCTCGCTGATGCACTGCCTACACATATCTCACAGGCAGACCAATCCCCCGTGAGATACCTCTGACTTTAGACACGAAACTAAACAACAAATATCATTATGGCAACTAAAAAAGACGAAAAAGAGTTCACCGTTGAGGAAAAACTCAAAACATTGTACGAACTGCAATTGGTGGACAGCAAAATCGACGCGCTGCGCACATTGGCAGGTGAACTGCCTCAAGAAGTGAAGGACAAATCTGACGAGTTGGAAGGACTGAAAACACGTCTGAGCAACATCGAACAAAACATGAAAGAGTGCGAAACACAGATCTCAGACCATCGCATTCGTATCGAAAACTGCAACGCTACCATTGCCCGCTACAAAGAGCAACAAAACAACGTTCGCAACAATCGTGAATACGACAACATCAGCAAAGAGATTGAGTATCAGCAACTGGACATTGAGCTAAGCCAAAAGAAAATCAAAAACGCAACCGCTGACTTGGAAGCTCGCCAAGAAGAAAAAGCGAGAACGATTACCGAAATTGAAGAAAAAACCATCGACTTAGAGCAAAAACGCAGCCAACTGGAAACCATCCTGATGGAAACAAAGGCTGAGACCGAAGCTCTGATGATTCGCAGCACAGACCTCGAGAAGAAAGTGGATGACCGTCTGCTGGCTGCCTTTAAGCGCATTCGCAAAAACGCTCACAACGGTTTGGCAGTAGTCAAGGTAGAACGCGACAGTTGCGGTGGCTGCCACAGCAAAATCCCTGCACAACGCCAATTGGATGTTCGCCTGCACAAGAAAATCCTCGTTTGCGAGTTCTGCGGACGTATCTTGGTTGACTCCGACATCGACGACATGATCAAGAAATAATCGCAAACAGACCATACCAAAGCAAAAGAGACTACCCGTGGGTAGTCTCTTTGTTTGGTTGATTCAAGAAGTAAGAATTACTCTTCAACAACTGCTTCAGCAGCCTCGACAACTTCTTCTACAACAACTGCAGCGCTGTCAACAACTTCTTCAGCAACAACTTCTTCAGCAACAACAGCTTCAGCCTCTTGGCAGCATTGTTTGTCGCATGCTTTTTCAGCTTTGTTACCACCGCAACTCATTGCGCAAAGAGCAATAGCTGCTACGAACATGATTTTCTTCATGACTTTAAAACTAGTTTTAAAACGATAAATAACATTTTTTTTCAGCTTTGTATCTGAAAAACGCTGCAAAATTACTATGTTTTTTGGATATGTGCAAAAAAAAGTGTAATTTTGCAGAAAATTTTTTGATATGATGAGTAAAAGTGATAAAAAATCTCGTTTTTTGACCTGGTGGCGCACCCAAACGAGTGCTTTCATCGTCAAGAACCTGCTTTTAGCAGGTATCATCTGTGTGATTATATTGGCTGCCGTTGTACTGTGGCTCAAACGCTACACGGAACACGGTATCGAAGTGGATGTTCCGGAGCTGATAGGACTGACTATTCCCGAAGCACAAATACTGGTAGAAGATGCCGGTCTTAGGTTGGAAGTCATTGACTCCACCTATTCGCGCAAGGTAGCTTTGGGCACTATCGTGGAGCAGAACCCACCCTCACTGAGTCATGCTAAACACAATCGCACCTTATATGTAATCGTGAACGCGCGCACGCGTAAGCAAGTCGTTATGCCCGAACTGCGTGACATGAGTTATCGCCAAGTCGAGAGTTCCATCCGTCAGTTGGGTTTAGCAGTGGACACCGTGATGTATGAGCCATCCGAGTACAGAGATTTGGTGTTGGATTTAAAAATAGACACCATGAGTATCCAACCCGGTCAACGTTTAGCCGAAGGCACTGCCATCGCGCTGGTGGTCGGACGTGGTCTCGGCACCGAGATGATGATGGTACCGGATTTGCGCGGACAGTCCTTGCAAGACGTGCGCACCTGTCTGCTCAATAGCCTGCTTATTTTAGGAGCCTACGACTACGATATCGAGCCAACCGAAGAAAACGAAGCACAATACATGGTTTATCAGCAGACCCCGGAGGCAGGAAGCATGATACTGGAGGGTAGCGCAGTCAATGTGAGCCTCAGCACCGATCAAGAAAAAGTGGTGACTGCTGACAACGAAAAAAACGAAGACTCATTCTTCTAACCCTCCAATCTTTCTGCAACAGATATGGACAATCTCGAGAGTGAAGACCTGCTGTTTGAGCGCTGGCGTTGTACCGTTGATAAAGGTCAAACGCCCATTCGTATCGACAAGTATTTGGCAGAACATATACCCGACACTTCGCGCAACCGTATTCAGACAGCTGCCGATGCCGGCAACATTTGGGTTGACGGCAAACCTGTGAGTTGCAACTACAAGGTCAAGCCCTTGCAGCTCATTCAGGTACTGCTGGACCACGAGCCGCACGACTACACGATCCTGCCCGAAAACATCCCCCTCAACATCGTCTATGAAGACGATGACTTGTTGGTGGTCAACAAAGAAGCCGGCATGGTCGTTCATCCGGGACATGGCAACTATGAGCACACGCTGCTCAACGCCTTAGCCTACCACTTTGAGCACCATGAGAGTCCCAACCGACAAGATGGCGCTCCCTCGCAAGTGCTCGACATCAACAACCCCGACATAGGGCTGGTTCATCGCATCGACAAGGACACAAGCGGACTGCTGCTGGTAGCCAAAACACCCGAAGCCAAAAGCCATTTGGCACTGCAATTTTTCAACCATACCACCCAACGAACCTACAACGCCCTCGTGTGGGGCACGGTCAAAGAGGATAGCGGCACCATTGAGGGGGCATTAGCACGCGACAACCGCGACAGAACCATCTACCGTGTGTGGGACCCGGAGGAGAACCCTGCCGCCAAAGAGGCTGTTACACACTGGCGAGTACTGGAGCGATTTCGCTATGTTACACTCGTGGAGTGCCAACTCGAAACAGGACGCACCCACCAAATTCGCGTCCACATGAAACATATCGGGCACCCCCTATTCGCCGATGAGAAATATGGCGGAATGGACATCTTGAAGGGGCTGCCTACGCAGAAATACCGTCAGTACATACAGAACTGCTTTGCTCTGTGCCCCCGTCAAGTGCTACACGCCAAAACACTCGGGTTTAAGCACCCGCGTACAGGCGAAGATATGTTTTTTGACAGCGAATGGCCTGAAGATATGACAAACCTAATCAATAAATGGAGAAATTATGAGCCAAATACTTTGGTCTGACGACGAAATAGACCTACTCAAACCATACATCATCTATCTATCCGAACGAGGCTACCAAGTGACACCTGTTTGCAGTGGTCAAGATGCAATAGACATGTGCAAACAGCAGGCGTTTGACATCGTTTTCTTAGACGAGCAAATGCCCGGACTCAGCGGCATAGAGACCCTACAAGAACTGAAAGCCATCCGTCCGGATATGCCCGTTGTGATGGTTACAAAAAGCGAAGAGGAACGCATCATGGAACAGGCTATTGGTCAGAAGATTGCCGACTACCTCATCAAACCGGTCAATCCAAGCCAAATACTTCTGTGCCTCAAAAAGCATATCCATAGCCGCGAGATTGTAGCAGCAGAAACCAGTAAAACCTATCGGGAGGAGTTCTCTGACATCAGCTATATGATAGACACAGCCTCCACACTGGAGGAATTTATGGCTATTCATCGCACCCTGACGCGCTGGGAACTGCAACTGACCAACGTAGATAAAACGATGCACGAGATGCTTTTGCAACAGAAGCAACAGGCAAATAGCGCTTTCGCCAAATTCATCACGCATAACTACGAGAATTGGTTTACCCCCGGAGCAACACGCCCGCTACTCTCACCGGACGTGTTCAAACGGATACTCTTCCCTTTGCTGGACAAGGGACAAAAACTATTCTTCATCGTGATCGACAATTTCCGATACGACCAGTGGAAGACCATCCAACCCCTAATCTCGGAACTATTCACCATCACCGATGAGACCTTATATACATCCATCCTGCCCACAGCTACACAATATGCGCGCAACTCGATTTTTTCGGGACTGATGCCAATAGATATACAAAAAATGTATCCGGATTTGTGGGTAGATGAAGAGGAAGAGGAGGGCAAAAACCTGAACGAAAAAGACCTGATTCAGTCACAACTGGATCGTTTTCGCAAGCGCTACGACTTTTCGTATTTCAAGATTAACGAGAGCGACTTTTGTGAGCGCATCACCCACCAACTCCGCGGATTGCATTCACCCCTCAATGTGATAGTCATCAATTTCATCGACATGCTATCACATTCCAGAACGGATAGCAAGATGATGCATGAGTTGTGCAACTCGGAAGCAGCCTACCGCAGTCTGACGTTGAGTTGGTTCCGCCATTCACCGGCGTACGCCCTATTGCATCGCATAGCCGAATTAGGCTACCGCGTTGTTCTAACCACCGACCACGGAACCATCCGCGTTAACAATACAGTGCAAATAGTGGGGGACAAAAATACCAATACCAACCTTCGCTACAAGGTAGGCAAGTCTCTCGCATGTCAGTCCAAGAACTGCCTAACCATCGCACATCCCGAGAAAATAGGATTGCCTTGCCCGAATGTGTCAAGCAGCTATGTTTTCTGCACGGGGGAAGACTTCTTTGCATACCCCAACAATTTCAACTACTACGCACAGTTCTATCGCGACACATTCCAGCATGGAGGCATATCGATGGACGAAATGCTGATTCCCCTGATTACGCTTGACCCAAAATGAAAAACAATGTAAACGCCAATAAACGGCCATCCCCATTTCGTCGGTTAGTAAGGGGAATCGTAGTGTGCTTGGTGGTTGTAGTAGCCCTTTGGTGCGCTCTATCGTGCATATCGCACCGCACATACAACATCGACTCTGATACACCGTCACTCACCAAAATCAGTGTGCTCACCTACAACACACATCAGATGGGCAAGTATGCCAAACCCAAACAGAATCGAGTGATTCAATATATCCAACAAACCGATGCCGACATAGTCTGCCTGCAGGAAGTGGAAGTGCACAAAGACCATCACTACCTTACGCTCAACGAACTAAAGCGCGCACTCAAACAATATCCGTACACCTATTTTGATTTCAGCGTGTACAACTCGCGCCGACAATATGGCAACGCTGTTTTCTCCAAGTATCCGCTGATTAACAAACAGACTATCCGTTACGACTCGCGCGCCAACATCAGTAGCCGCTGCGATGTCGTCGTAGCAAGTGACACACTACGATTGTTTGTCAACCATCTGGAGAGCAATCGTCTGACTGGCGAAGATCTGGAGCATGACATAGATGACCTGATGAATAAACTATCCTCAGCGCGCCAAATACGCAATCAACAGGCACGCAAGGTAAAAGATGAAGTGAACGCATCACCCTATCCGGTGCTGGTGGTGGGAGATCTCAACAGTATCCCGCTGTCCTACGCATACCAACATCTACGCTGGGGACTGCGCGATTGTTTCTTGCAAACATCACTCGGAAAACTGGGTTTCACGTTTGTCAAACATCACTTGGGAATACGCATCGACTACATCCTTTGCTCGCGCAGCATTACTCCCCTATCGACCGACATAGACCGAGTCAATTACTCGGATCACTATCCCATGCGAAGCGTCATCGGCATCAAAAAAACGAACAATCAATAGAAAAAACAAAAAAAATTAGGCAAACTCTTGTGTATATGAGAAAATAGCAGTACCTTTGCACGCTTTTTCGCACAAATGCTCTTAGAAACATTACCACGAACCACAACAAAATTGTGATTCAGAAAAGAAAAGCAACCCAATCGCAACTCGTTGTGATTGGGAGAGGAGAAAATGCGAGTCGCCTAATTTGCAAGGTAAATTCATTTAGACGAACCATTTTCAACGAAGCCCAGATGGCGGAATCGGTAGACGCGCTGGTCTCAAACACCAGTGGAGCAATCCGTGCCGGTTCGACCCCGGCTCTGGGTACTAAGTATTCATTTAAAGGTCAAGCGGGAGACTTAAACATCCGCTATCACTCGCAAGTCCGCACATCGGACGCAGAGTAACCAAAAAGGAGGTGTATGCAATGATCGTAGTACCGGTAAAAGAAGGTGAGAACATCGAGCGCGCGATTAAGAAATTCAAACGCAAATTCGACAAAACAGGTGTCATCAAAGAGTTACGCCGTCGTCAACAATTTGACAAACCCAGCGAACTGAAACGAATCAAGATGCAACATGCCATTTACGTTCAACAAATGCATGCGCACGACGATATGTAATCTCCCATAAAAGAGCCGCCTGATGGCGGCTTTTTTCATAATTACAACATATGAAAAACTTATCTCCAATTTATCACATTATCAGCTAAGCTATGAAGAGCGGAGATTCCAACCAAGATAAGATGCAGAAAATCAGGAGTAGAATTAGTCCATAGCAGTCTTTCATTTTT
>JAGHSR010000033.1 GCA_018065765.1 Candidatus Colicola coprequi | reverse complement strand
TGATTTTTGCGACTTCCTCTGCAAGCAAAGACTGTAAGTAGGCGCTTGTGGAGTAATCACTTAAAATGGCGGTGAGGGCATCAATAGCGGCTTGTTTATCCGTGGCTTCATCTTCTGAATAGAGGTTGGAGTTGAAATAGCCACCATACCAAGCTGTGCTACTATTAGCAGGTGCATTCGCATAGTTCCAATCTTCGGGCAAGGTCAAATTTGTAGTTGTTTCATTACCATCACCAACATATTGGAATGCACTTTCCCCAATCGCATATTGGCAAGCTGTTCCCTCAAATGTAATAGAGGTCAAAAATTTACAAGCGGCAAAAGCACAATATCCAATGGTTGTAACGGAAGCCGGGATGGTAAAAGAAGTCAAACTATCACAACCTGCGAAGGTAAACTCTCCAATCCTTGTGATGGTGTTGGGAAGAGTAATAGAGGTCATTGCGGTGCAAGTTTTAAAAGCATTATTATTAATCTCTGTGACATCACCATCGGAAAAGTTGATATAACCCACACCGTTTACAAAGGTGTGATTACTAACACTCGGAGTAAATGCATCACCCCCAATGGGTAATGCTGCCGTTGCCGTGTAAGTAATTTGGTTTGCCCACAGTCCTGCGCATAGCGTCAGGGCTGCAAAAAATGTAAGTAGTTTTCTCATATATTTTTTAGTTTAACAAGTTTAGCGGGTTTAGCAAGTTTTGACGTTGACGTAAATTGCAGTTGCAAGAGCCAATTAATATTAATTTTTCATCACATATCCGACACATCTTCCTGCTCCTACTTTTTCTATATATCCTTGTTTTAACAAGTCAGCCAAAGCATTTTCTATGGTTGCTTCACTGATATCCGGAGCAGCAATTTTAATATCTCGTTTGGTTATCTTTCCCAGATGCCGTGAAATGATTTCGCGCACACGTTCTCCTTTTGGTTGTTTACGATAAGCCAGATGTTCAACACGGTTTTCAAATTCGTTATACGCTTTCACGAGTACACCCAACATATATCGAACGAATGGTAATGCCGTATTTTTATCCTCGTGCCAGCCTTCACTACTTGCCTGCAATGCTTCGTAATATGAGTCTTTCGTTTTCTCAATCAGCATTTCTATACTGATATACTTGCCAACAATAAATCCTGCACGGTAGAGTAAAAGCAAAGTCAGCAAGCGACTCATACGACCATTTCCGTCATTGAAAGGATGGATGCAAAGAAAATCCAGCACGAACATCATCGTCAAAAGCAGAGAGTCATGTTTACCATCTTGTATTGCAGCAGAATATGCTTTGCACAATTGTTCCATTGCTTCGGACGTCAGGTAGGCAGGAACAGGTTGGAAACGCACACGTTGCTGACCGGCAGCCGTTGTTTCTGCTATTACGTTATCGGTGTTTTTAAATTGTCCACCAATAGCCAAGCCTGAATAAGAATACAAGTTTTTGTGCAAGCTTAGAACCAAGTTGACACGAGGAGAAAGATATTCATAGTTCTCGTGGATGATACCCAAAGCTTCTCGATAACCGGCAATCTCTTCTTCACTTCTGTTCTTAGGTGTGGCTTTCTCTTTAACCAGTTGCACCAAACGTTCATCGGTAGTAAATATACCTTCAATGCGGTTAGATGCGCCTGTACTTTGGATTTTTGCCACTTCAAGCAATTGCGTCAGCACATCAGGTTTTGCTTCAATGAAGAGGTCTTGTCTACCTTTGCACTCATAGAGTGTATTTAACATACTTACTACTTCCGGAGTGAGTAATTCGGCAGGTTTGTCCTTGTAGTCAAATTGATGCATAATGATGCTAATAAAAAACGTTACAAAGATATAACTTTTTTGCCTAACGAACAAATTATTTGCCTATTTTTTATGGTTTTTATGCAGAAAAAACGCTTTTTAGGCAGAAAGCAAATTGTTAGTTATCAGTTTTAGTGCTTTACTTTTTGATATACCCCACATTGGTGGCATTATACAGCGTGACGGTAGTGGTGCCATCGGTTACCTCCACGGCGGTGCAGCCGGTGCAAGGAGTACCCATAGCGCCGAGGACTTCGGCTTGACCTTCTTCCTTGCCGATTTGTACAGAAGTGATGACGGTCATAATCTTTTCCCTTATTTCATCAATTCCCGGTGTTGCAGTAGGTCCCCCTCTTAGAATGTCATTAAAAGCGCCATCTATCCATAGATTGATTTCTGTATTCTGAATGCCTTGACGGGCGGTTTGAATCAAGACAAGGGCATTAATCTTGGTTAAGGCAAAAGTCTTGATAGAGTTGATGGCCTCCTCGGTCGCGGCTTCACCAATCTGCGTTTCGGCAGTGGTAGCAACCCCCAGAATATCGGTATCGGTGACACCCACGATAGCTAATTCAATTTCTTCAATAGCAGCGGCTTTGGCATCTTCCAATTCGTTTGCCCACAGTCCTACGCATAGCGTCAGGGCTGCAATAAATAAAAAGAGTTTTTTCATATTGTTTGATTGGTTATTTATTATTTCCCAATGACCTCCAAAGTCACCGCCTTTTCGAACCAAGATGCCTTGTTTTTTCAATTTATCAATGGCTTTTTGGATTGCGGCAGGTGAGACTGATAATAGTTCTGCTAATTTGGTGCGTGTAATTGTAGGAGTTTGTCTAATCAAATCCAAAACTTTATCACTTGTCTGACTACCTCTCTGACTACTTGTCTGGCAGTTTGTTCTGCGCCTCTTTGACCTCAAAGTCTTCCCATTCAATGTCTTTTAAGCGTGCTATTAGTTCGTCTTTGGTCATATCAATTCTATATTTCACGCTTCAAAATCACATCTTGTGACATTGAAGTTTCACTTTCTTTCAATGCAGGTATATTCGACATATATTTTCCAAATTTCGCCGCAAAATTACAACATTTTTTTCAATTGTGCAAAAAAGTACCAAAAAAATCGCCCCGAAGGACGACTTTTTTGGTTAACTTTTTTGGTTAACGCTTGACAATGCACGGTTACTTATTGGGGTGCACGGTTAATTCTCAATTACCTCGTAGTCAAGAATGGGCAAAATGCAAAAGGCAGAAGGCAAAAAATTATTGTATGTTTTGAGGTAGAATATGGGAGTTACTCACAATAAACTATAAAAACAAAAAGCGACTTAGATTTTTTGTCTAAATCGCCTAATGTCGAGTATGTCCCGCAATCAAATTGCGTCGGGGACCCCGATAAAGGCGTTCTCTTCGCTCTCGTTCATAGACACTAAAAAGGAGCCCAATGGACTCCTTTTCCGTGTCGAGAAGAGGCGACTCGAACGCCCGACCCCCACGTCCCGAACGTGGTGCGCTACCAACTGCGCTACTTCTCGCTCACTGCGTTTCGCTTCGATCGCTAATGCGTTGCTCGCTCACTGCGTTTCGCTTCGATCGCTAACGCGTGCTCGCTCGCGTTCAGCAACAAGGTCGCAAAGGCTGATACCACTTCGTTAAATCAGCAGGCGACTTGTGCTTCCGCTCTTCGACTCGAAACAAGTTTCTCGTCGAAAATTCTAACTTGAAACCCGTTATGGGCTTCGCGATTCCTTCTTTGACACCATTAAGGTGTCAATTTTCTATATTTCTATGTTCACAATCTACCTATTCCGTTTTACGGTAGACCTTGGGTGTGCAACCCACATGCGCCTTGAAGAATCGGTTGAAGAAGGCTACATTGTCAAACCCAAGCGACATTGCAATCTCCTTGATTTGCATGGTCGTCAATTTCAACTGCGCTTTGGCATCCGTCAAGATGGCTTCGTTGATGATGTCACCTGCTGTTTTTCCACTAACCGATTTGATGGTGCTACACAAGTGTGGCAACGTAATGTGCATGGAATCCGTGTATTCGGATACATGATGCCACTCCGTATAATGCTCCAATACCAACTTCGTGTACTCCTGATAAATCTCCGTTCTGCGGTCCTGCGGACGAATTAAATAGTCGTCTTGCGTCTTGGCGTATGCAGAATAACTCTGCTGCAAGAGATTGAAGATATGCACCATCTTGTCCGAGTTGAGCATCGAAGGCGTGCAGTTGGACGCTTGGTTGAGCACCTTGACCATCCCTTGCAATACTTCAGACTGCTCCTGCCCTATATGCACTATCGGTTTGCGAAGTTGCAAGGCCTCCAAAGACATACGACTGCCAAAGGTGTGTTTGTCCAGGAAGGATGAAGAGAACAATACATAATAGACCAACGCATCTTCCGAAAACTCATGAATCAGCAGAAAACTGCCCGGCTCCAACAGCAACACATCGTTCTCATGGAACTCGTACTCTGTGATATTGATTGTTGCACGAGCCGCCCCCTTGACTATCAAAGCATACACGCCGCACAAGATCTTACATGGAAAGCGTCCATACTCGTTCATAATCTTGCCACTTGCATCACCTATTAAGTAATCAACAGGGCAATCCAAAAGGGGTATTTTCTTGTCTTCTTGCATGAGTTGTTTTCGGTCTTCTGCAAAAGCGGGTGCAAAGGTACAGTAATTTTTTGATGTGTACAAGTTTTTAAGAAAAAAAAATGCAATCCACACCAAAATTCATTTAAAAGCAATGGTTTTTTATTACTTGTCAATACAGAATCTAAAGTGCAAGCTCCATCGAGGCATGGGTATGTCCTTGTTATGAGTCAGTCGCCAAATCGAATAAATCTCTCCTATCCGTAGGATATTGCCTATCCCGACTCCCAACTCAATATATGGAGTATTCAATGCCTCGAGGCAGGGTTCATTATTTCTCGACAGCGGCAAGGGCAAGACCTCGTTGTGGTGCGAACTCAACCCACCGTACCCCAATTTGAAGACCGCCAATTCTCTCAAGTGCAGGTACCGAATGCCGGGAATGAGGTTAAACAAACACCCGCGTCCATTCCAGTCCGCGTGAAATGCCACATACCTGTCGGCAGCAAACTTATAGTTTGGCATGAGCGAAAAGCGGTACTGATCGTATGCAAATGTCGGGTTGGCGTCAAAGATTTGTAGCAGGGGATAGGGTACCTTGCCCAATATCAGTCCGCCCTCCAGCAGATAATCCAATTGCCCTGCTACCCCCAAATGGATTTGATGACGAAGCATCAAGTGCAATTGTCCATATAGATGGTACGCAGATGTAGATTGGGCATTGTCCATCGTAAAGCTCCCTATCTCACCGAAGAAGTACAAAACAGGGAGGTTGTTATAGACATGGATACGTCGGAAATACATGTCCACTTTTTTCTCTTCCCAACTAAACCGCAGTGTAGTACTCAGATTAGCATAACGAAATGAAGGCTGCGCGTGATAGTTGTGTGTGGGCTCGCCATAGCCCATTCGACCTACAGCAATCTTGGTTGTTGTTTCTAAATAGTCCGTCCAATCATCTTCAGCGAGCAATCGAAACTCCCGCTCGCGAACCATAGGGTTGTAGTCAATGCGCGCTTGTTTCTGCATAATGCGTGTGATGGCTGTAGTGAAACCCATATAGCGAAACCACGAAGCATTCTCGCGCTTCAACATTTCGAAATCAGATATGTCGGAAAATCGGTACTCATCGGCATAGCGAATAGTCAATTGGTGCCGTCTCTGAGTAGGTAGATTGATGTGCACCGCCCCCGCTCCTTTCCATGCCTGATCGGAAAAACCATAAGCCGCATAAGCCTCCAAACAAACGTTCTTCCATAGTTTTTCGCTCGTCCGTAACGGCAAACCCAAACGGATGGTTTCTTGATTGTTGACTTTCAGTAGTTCCGATACATTGCCTATCTCTACATAACTGCCGGTAGGTATGTATCCCGTTGAGATGGTGTATGCCAAAAAACGTGCCGTGCGAAATAGAGGTGTATTGTTCAGGGTGTCAATTTTAACTTGCAAGTCGGAAACCGAAGGTAGAGGGGCACTATCGGAATGGAGATTGGACTCACGGAAGTGGTTGACTTCGGCTAAAGGACTGTTGCGATGTGACATCTCGTGGGTTACCAGCACCGAAGGGAAGGTGCGGCTATTATCTGTCTTGACGGCCACATCCAATAGCAGATTGACACGCGAGTGTTGCATTGAACGCCCCAACCGACCATCGTCAGTCTGCTGAAAATCCTGCTCAATGGTGGCGTTTTTCAAATAATTGGCATTCACTTGCGGCGGAACAACGGCGGTAATAC
Source organism: Candidatus Colicola coprequi (assembly GCA_018065765.1). Lineage (GTDB taxonomy): Bacteria > Bacteroidota > Bacteroidia > Bacteroidales > Paludibacteraceae > Colicola > Colicola coprequi. The sequence goes on along the minus strand of JAGHSR010000033.1, from coordinate 12,168 downwards.
GGATTAGTCCCGCTGTGGCTGAGTCAATGACCATCTGCCCGTCAAACGTGGCATAGTAGGGATTGCGTGTACGAAAATCCACGATATACTGTTTGCCTATTGCAGCACAGATACTGTCCAGCAGATAAAAGCGATAGTAGGCACTGCCATCCGATGCCAGCGGACTGAGAAAAGCTGTGGAGTAGAGTGAAAAAGTGTTGCGGTAAAAGTTGGGAGCCGTCTCCAGTTCCGTCAGCAGGTTTGCATATTCCTCTTCGGTTAGGACGGATGCGTGCACATCTTGTTCGCCTTCGCGCGTAACGCGCGTATATATAGGTAGTAGGTAACTGGAATCACTCTGAGCAATCAGGCTGCTCTGCATGTTCTTCCATACCTTGCGGCTCAGATGTCGTGACTGAATTTCGCTGAGGAACACCTGCGTCTGCGCATTGGAGTTGTCGGTAGTCATCACGGGCGATTCGTTGAGCGAGCGGTTGGCTCTGACTCGAGCCATGAGTGCAGAAGCAGGATTCGTACCGGGTGTCACCATCACCTCCTCCAGTAGCGTGTTCTTTTCCTGCAATGCAACATCTATACCTGCATCCACTCCCGGATTGACTACGAACGAATAGGAGCGATAGCCTATTCCCGAAACGACCACTTTGGTAGGTCTGCTAATCTCCAACCGAAGCAGAAACATACCTTCGGCATTGGTGGTTGTACCCACAGACTTGCCATGTACGGATAAATGGATGTTTTCCAGCGGTGAGAAAGTGTTGCTATCATACACTTGACCTACCACGACAGTCGATTGCATCTCCACTGCGTGAAGGATGGGCATAGCCACGATGAGTGTCAGTAGCAGGATAGTAACTCTTTTCATTCTCTTAATGATTAGCCGGATGATAGGTGAGAATAGCTTTGCGCAAATCTTGGACGCTCACGTGCGTGTATATCTCTGTGGTAGCGATGTCTTCGTGCCCTAATAGTTGCTGTATGATGAGCAGGTTGGCTCCGTTTTGCAGCAGGTGAGTGGCAAACGAATGACGAAGTGTGTGAGGAGAAATGACCTTCTTGATACCGGCCTTAGAAGCCAATTGACGAATGATGGTAAAAATCATAGCCCGCGTCAGTTGTCGCCCGTAGTGGTTGAGAAAGGCGATGTCAACGTATTCGGGTTTGATATCCAGGTGGCTGCGGTCTTCCAACCAGTAGGTAAACCACTTATCAGCCTCAGGCGAGATGGGGACGAGACGTTGTTTAGAACCTTTGCCGTGGATGAGCATGTATCCCTCTTCGCGGTACATATCGCTGAGTTTGAGCCCAACCAATTCACTGACTCGCAGCCCGCTGCCGTAGAGCATTTCGATAATGGCGCGATTGCGGTGTCCTTCGGCTTTGCTTAGGTCAATCGCGGCTACCATGCGGTCAATCTCCTCCAGAGTCAGCACTTGTGGCAAACGCTTGTCGATACGGGGTGTCTCCAGCAATTCGGAGGGGTCGTCATCACGGTAGTGATGGTACATGAGAAATCGGTAAAACGAATGAACGCCGGATAATACACGCGCTTGCGTGCGCGAGTTGGACTGCGCCGAGAACTGCTGATATACAAACTCGTTCAACTGGTCCTTGGTCACTTTGACAGGGTCACAACCAATGGACTCGCAGTATTGAAACAGTTTGTCTAAATCCTGCTCGTATGCCAATACGGAGTTGTCGCTCAGACCGCGCTCCAACTTAAGGTAAATATGGTATTCCTTGCGAATCATTTGGTTTGAATAACGCCGCGATAAGTGGCATCAAAAGTTTGTTTGTCCTCTGTAACCAAGTGAAAATCAATATCAGTGGTATCCCCTTCGTGTTGTATGGTGAAGGTACCAGAAGTGAAGTAATAAATCTTGCTCACCGGGTCGGTGTTGTCGGTATTAACCAATAGCAGATATGCTCCCGTGACACCACCATCGATATTCATTCCCGGCAGGGTGGTAAAGTTCTGACCGGTTGTATCGACTGTGTATGTGCACGAGCGCAACGTACTGTCTTCCAGCGGGATGAAGATGTCGCTTAGATACAGGTTGGTACCCTGTCCGTTGATTTTTCCCAGTGAGTCAAAAGTCAAACCTTGTGAATACAGGTCCAGCGACAGTACATTCCGGTGGAGCAATTGGTAATGAGCTCCGTAGAACTCGCTGTAGGCTGTGGTAAAAACGGTGTCGATAGTGGTCACGCGGCGAGTGGGACCGCTTTGTGGCTGACAACTGATGAGGCATCCTACTATGCCGATAAGTATGATAGTGTGTTTTTTCATGCGTTAACCTTGATGCGTCGAGAGGGAATCCATGCTGCCACAAACCCTATTCCAAGTACGATAGCAGCTACCAACAATACATCCATCACTTCCACCGAAACAGGGTAAGCCGACAGTACATACTCTGTGCCTGACCCGAGACGAAGCAACCCCAAATGCTCTTGTAGTAGGCATAGAGTCAGTCCTAAAACGAGTCCCAAGAGGGCGCCCAGCGAACTAATCAGCCAACCTTCATAGAGGAAAACGCGACGAATGAGCGAAGGAGTTGCGCCCAAGTGACTCAAGATACGAATATCCTCCTGCTTGTCGATGATGAGCATGGTCAGACTGCCGATGATGTTAAACACGGCTATCAGCATGATGAATACCAACAGTAGTCCCGTGAGCAGTTTCTCAATCCGAAGAATGTGAAAGAAATCCGATTGTTGTTCGTAGCGATCTTCAACGGCAAAGCCGTCTCCTAACGTTTGGCGAATCTGCTGCTTAATCTCTTTGTCATTGACGCCCTGTTGCAATCGCAACTCAATAGCTGTCACCTGATGGGGTGCGTAGTCAAACAAGCGTTGTGCCATATCCAACGACAACAACATCAATTGGTCGTCATACTTAACCTGATTGACGGCAAACACACCGGCTATGAAACAGGATGCTTGATTGAAACTTTCGTCAGGACGAAGCAGATTAACTTTGTGATTGCGTTTGGGTGCGTATAGGTGCATGCCTTGAACAAAACGTGCACTGATGCCGAGTTGCGCTGCTAACCCCTGTCCCAGAACAGCACGGTCAAATGCGCCATCGTACACACAGAAATATCCATCCACCAGAATACGGTCGATGGCGGTGAGTTGCTGAAATAGCGAATCAACACCTTTGATACGGGCAGGGATTTGTTTGTCTGCAAACTCTACCAATGCTGTCTCTTCGATGGTTTCGGAGAAGATCTGAACCCCATCCATCTGACGAACTTGGTCGAAAGCCTCTGTGTCGCACGCGAAGTACTTGCCGTTGGTGGCAGTGATACGAATGTCGGGGTCAAAATGGGAGAACATCTGCTCTATCACCACTCCAAAACCATTCATTACACTCATCACGCATACCATAGCAGCGGTCACGACACACACAGCAGCAGCACTCACACCACTGACGATGTTGATGGCGTTGTGGCTCTTCTTGGAGAAAAGATACCGCCACGCAATGGTATGTTCGACACGGTGGTTCATTGATTCACGGTGCACGATGGTTATTGGTGCAGCAGTTGGTCGATACGCTCCATGCGATTGATGGTCTCGTCCAGATGAAAATAGAGCTCGGGTATGATACGCAACTGATGACGCTCCAATGAGCCCATCTCACCACGAATCTTCCCTTTCTCGTCTTCTATCTTGGTCATCGCCTCCTGCACTTTGTTATCGGGAAAGATACTCAAATACACATGGGCGATGGCTAAATCCGGACTGACACGCACCTCACTGACGCTGATGAGTGTACCGCCTAAACTGCGAGCAAAGCGCAGAAATATATCGCTGAGGTCTTTCTGAATCAGACGAGCGATTTTTTGTTGTCTTGTTGTTTCATTATTATTGCAAAACAAGGGAAAGGAGACGCGTCTCTTTTCCCTTAAGATATGTGTTTAATTAGTAAAGTGCGACTAATTAATATTTGTGGCGTCCTTCGTCTGCTACGGTCAGTTGCTTACGACCCTTAGCGCGACGAGCTGCCAATACGCGGCGACCATTAGCGGTTGCCATTCTCTCAAGGAATCCGTGTTTGTTGCGACGCTTGCGTTGTGAAGGTTGAAATGTACGTTTCATTTTTTTGTTTATTTATGCCTGTCTGTAGGCGGTTTATTATCTCGTAATAGTGCCTCTCGCTTTAGCCGTTTCGCGAAAAAAGCATGCAAAGGTACTGCTTTTTTTTGAACCACCAAAATTTATTTTCATTTTTCTTACTTTTTTTGGTCTGCCCATCTGTCCGTCTGCCTGTACAGCCTATCTGCTCATGTGCTATCCCACTACCTATCTCATTTGCTGATTCATTAGTCAAATAGGGTAGGCTGGTCTTTGTCAAACTGTTTGAGAAAGGCGCGCATCAGTGTCTCGCGAATCAGTTTGGAGCGATTACGCACGCGGTATCTGTCACAGTACTTGTTTAGTACACGCATCTCACTATCGTTGAGTAGGATAGAAATCTTGTTTTGCCGCAGAGAGCGTTTGACCTTGTATGCCGGAACTTGTTTGCTCAAAACTGAAAAGCTGTTTTTATGCCCAACTGAACGATGGCTCGTCCTGTGTGGTTGATGTATGTTTGGTTGTTGATAGTCTCTTCTATGGGCAGGCGCGTCTGCGTACAGCAGGCATATCCGCCGAGCAGGAAAACAAGTTTCTCGGTTATCTGGTAGCGCCAACTTACATCTATCCCTCCGGTGATACCACCTTGTATCTGTCCTGTGCCAAAGGCGTACCCTAAGTTCATCCCTATCTCCGGAGCGTGCGTAGCGACCATCAGCGGAATGGATACAACTGCTTTGAGCGGAACGAGTGAATAAACCTTATCAACCCAAACGCCCTCATAACCGATACTCCCTCCCACAAAAATACGCTTGTTACATAGGTCGCGAGAGCCTATCTGTACTTCTGCATGCACATTGCCTCCTGTCAATGTCCGGTGTGTACCAATCTCATCGTTTCGTGCATCCGGTATCATGCTTCCGCCTCCCATTATATTCAGCCTTATTGCTACCTTAGAGACAGTCTCCACAGGTTGGACTTGGATAGTGTTCTCTTCTGCTTCGGCAGTCGTCTGTTCCACGTGCTCCACATCATCCATCGGAAACTGAAAACGTGCCCCCGTAGCGTCTTTGAGGATGATGACTTCATCATTTTGCAAAATCACTTGTCCGGTTAGTACTTTTCCTGACCGAAGCGTTATCGTTTCTGCCATTACCACCTGGCCCGACAATATACATGCCACGACCAAAATCCCTGCCCATATACAATGAGGTTTACACATTTTAGCGTGCAAAATTAACTAAAACTTTTCGAATGAGCAAATTTTTACGAATAAAACTGTCATGCACCCTTGCATATCTCAAAAAAAAAACATATTTTTGCAGAAAAATTCTATGATTCGATGAATAACACCCAAAAACTGTATGTTCGCAGGGCATCGGCAGGGGCAGGAAAGACCTATACCCTTGCAGCACATTACATTGCTTTGCTGCTACATGGTGAGAGTTTCAAATCCATATTGGCGGTGACTTTTACCAACAAGGCTACAGCGGAAATGAAGGAGCGCATCTTGGGCTATCTGTATGCGATAGCTTATTCCATTGAGGCGTCTTCCACCCAGCAGTTCTTATCTCGCGTGCGCGATATATACAATGAGCTTGGTTACGATGCGTCCCAACTGAGCAACGACTATTGTAGCAGCATGGCTCGTGAACAGCATGCACTCATCTTGTCTCACTACGATGAAATGCGTGTCCAGACTATTGATGCTTTTTTGCAGTCGCTGCTTGCCGGCATGGTACAAACTTTAGGCGGAACGGTGGGCTATCAAGTCGAACTGGATGTCAAGCGGGTAATCAGTGAAGCCGTAGATAAATTGCTTACCGAAGGTGCTAAGGACAAGCGGGTATGCGAGGCATTGGTTCACTATATGGACGAACGTTTGGCGCAGGAGAAAAACTGGGATATTCGCAAGAGCCTCAACGAAATAGGTGCAGAGTTGTACAAAGAGTTCTTACAGGAGCATCGGAGTGAACTAGTCTTTGACCGGCAGCAGTTGCAGCAGTTGCGTGCACGCGTTCATTGGCGAACGGCAGCGGCTAAGGATATTGCAGCGATGGATAAATGTCTCAGCCAAATTGAAGGTTTGTCCGATGCTGACTTCGTCACGCGAGGCAAAGACTACATGACTGCTATCAAACGGGTGAGAGACAGTCTCAACAATCCTTCCGCTACCAAGACATCCGATGTGTTTCGTTCCTTTACTGCTTCTTGTCAGGACAAGATAGCATCGTTGCCGGACTTTACGGATGATTGTATAGATAAGTCCCGCGCTGCGGCTATTTGCGACACATTCAATCAGATAGTGCAGATAGCTTCACGCCTACGAAAAGCCTATCTTCGGGATAATTATTTGACACGTTACATCAATGATTTGGTGCTGATGGGCTCTTTGTTGGATTGCATCAATGACCACCTGACGCAGACCAATACGCGTCTGCTTGCCACCACGGCTAATGTACTTGCCAAAGCACTGAAAGAGGGAGATGCCGATTTTATTTTAGAGAAAGCAGGTATCCGCTATCGTCATATCATGTTGGATGAGTTCCAGGATACAAGTTCGCTGCAATGGACCAATTTTGAGAAACTCATCAGGGAGGTTCTTGCATCCCGCTCATCCAGTACGCTCATCGTGGGAGACATCAAGCAGTCTATTTATCGCTGGCGCAATGGCGACTGGAAAATTATGCGCGATTTGCCGACTAAGTGGGCGGATTATTACAATACATCAACCCCTCAACTAACCTGTAATTTCCGTTCCGAAAAGACCGTCGTGCAGTTTAACTTGGAGACCATGCGCTACCTCACTAAGCACGAGACCAACGATATACAGCAACTCTACAACGAGGGGTACAATGGCACCAATCTGGATAATTACTACCGTCACGGTCATGAGGGCGGTTATGTGCGTGTTCGTTGCTATCCGCAGTTCTCCGACCTCAAACGCTCGAAGGAGCGCAAACAGGTTCGCACGAATATTCTTATGGATATGTTCAGTACAATGGAGCAACTGCTGTCTAAGGGAACAGAACCTCGACAAATAATGATATTGTTGCGTACCAACAAAGAGGCTAAGTTCTTGATGGATTCGTTGCAACTGGTGAGTGCTGACCCGCAGAAATATCCCCATCTGGCACAAACACCCATTGTGTCATCCAACTGTTTCCGACTCAAATTTTCGCCTCTGGTCAATCTGCTGGTGGCTGGCATTCGTTATGTTTATACCAAGGATGGCGCGGCACTCGCTTACCTAAATCAATATGCGCCCGATATCCCTTGGGAAGAGTGTATGCCGCAGTGGGAAAGCATCAGTTTGACCGATTTGACGGAAATACTCATCGAGAAATGTATATTGGCTACCGAAACGGAGATTAACGACTTGAGTTATGTCAATTGCTTTCGCGATTTGTTGTTGAGTTTTGTTGCCAATTATGGTTCGGATGGAAAGATGTTCTTGCAATACTGGGAAGACACGATGGCAGAGAAGACTATTCCTGCGGTAGATGTACAGGGAATCAGTCTGATGACGGTACATGCAGCTAAGGGTTTGGAGGCTGCGAATGTGTTTATTCCATTCTGTGATTGGAAGATGGAGGAGGATAAGCCGGGCAGCAAACTCTGGTGTCATGTGAACGATCTGACCACCGCCGATGGCAAGCCTGCACTATTGCCTATTCCACAGGACACTACGATGTCGGAGGTGGGCTTTCAATCAGAGTACGATGATGAGCACCACCTCATGCGGGTGGATAACCTCAACCTGCTCTATGTGGCACTCACACGAGCTGCCAAACGGCTGTTTGTGTATGCACCCGTTACAAAAAACGGCGAAATCAAAAAGAACAAGTCCACCAAACAAATCCTTGCCTCCCCGCGAGAGAAATGGGATGTGGGACAACTGATGGCAGACCGTTGTGGGTTGTGGAACGAACTGACATTGATGTTCCTTAACGAACAAATAGGGTCTGAAAACGATTATGTAGAGTTTGTTGCAGGTCAGATGGACTGGGAGGAAGAAGTGGCTAAGAAACAGGAAAGCAACTCCGACCCCTTCTCATTCCAGCGGGCTACGGAAATATCGGCTACTTGCCATAGTTCGTCCTCGCGAATTGAGTTCCGGCAGTCGCAGGACTCGCGCAACTTTGGGTGGAATATCAATTCGCTGTCAACCACCCAACCCACTTTGGACCAACGCACCTTGGGTACATTGTGCCACAATCTGCTCGCCTCGATGACACACTATGCTTCTGTCGAAAAGGCCATGAATGCAGCGAATGACGCGGTCAATAGGGCATATCAGTCGGGAACCATACCGACCCAAATCGTTTGCGAAACCGTCCGTTCGCTGGTGACGGGGACGGTTTCTGCCCTTGCTGAATATTTCACAGGCGATTGGATTGTTCAGTGCGAAGAGGCTATCCTGTTGCGCAATGAACATGGCGAGGTGGAAGAACGTCGTATGGATCGTGTCATGTGGTCTAAAGATCGTACGCGGGCAGTGGTACTGGATTACAAATTCGGTCAGGACAACCCTAAGTATGACAAGCAGGTACGACATTACATGTCTATTTGCCGTCGTATGGGTGCCACTTCGGTGCAGGGATTTCTCTGGATTGCTGCCGAACAGCGTCTCGTTCCCGTCAATGGATAACAAATCTAAGTTATAGAACATACCCTACAATCTTACATCGTAAATGAAATCTTTTCTTCAAATAGTTACAGATAATCTGATTACCCGTATGGGGGGTATTCATCGTTTGGAACAATGCACCCTGGTTTTCCCTATGCAGCGTGCAGGTTTGTTTGTCAAACAATATATTTATCAACTCATCGCACAGACTCAAGACGATGTTCCGGTCGTTTTGCCGCACATGTTGACCATCGATTCGCTGGTTGATCAGTTGTGCCCGTTGCGATCGGATGACGAAATATCCAGCGTATTCCAACTCTATGAAATCTATCAGCGGCACACTTCTCACACCTTGCCTTTGGATGCGTTCTATGGGTGGGGAGTGCAACTGCTCAACGATTTTTCGTCCGTGGATATGGCATTGCTTAGTGGTGAAGACATTATGCATTACACCTCCACTATCAAGCGGTACGAAGATTTGGAGTTGGACAAAGAGACACGCACTCGTTTGGAAAACTTGTTGCGCCAGTCCGGGCCCCAACATAGTGTACAGGAGTATTTTACTTCTCTATGGAAGGCTTTGCCAAACATCTACCACGATTTTTGTGAGTTGCAAACCAAGCAGGGTGTCGGTTCACGTGGTGCTCGCACTGCTCGGGTCATTCGTCATTGGGACGATGAACAAGTGCAACAGCGCATCGCCAATCGCACCTACGTTTTTGTGGGATTCAATTACCTCTTGGCCGCTGAGTGGAAACTGATGGATTTGCTTCGTGAACAGGCATTGTACTATTGGGACTACGATCCTCAATTCAGTTTGGACAACAATGTCTATCGTTTCATTCGCTCCAATATGCAGCACTTCCCCAACGCTTTAGATACTCAAGAATACACATCCTCTTCCTCTCCTTCGATTGCTGCTATGGCTTGTCAGTCTTCATCGGCTCAAGCGCAATATGTGTATGAGTGGTTGCTCGACCACCATCGCAAGGGAGAGACTGCGGCCATTGTGGTAGCCGATGAGTCGATGTTGCCATCTGTGGTGTATGCTTTGCCGGACAAGAATGTGTTGAAATCTCGTATTAACATCACCAAAGGTTATCCACTACGCAATACGTATCTGTTTGCTCAAGTATTCAAGATTATCGACCTATGCATCGAGGAAAATGTGATGACGGAGCAACTCATACCCCAAACCATGTCAGCCCTTGAGTCCGACTACCAATCCACACGGCGCACAACGCACGATGTAGCAGACACCGACAGTGAAAATACGTGGCAAGATATCTTGCAAGACGAGTCATATTATCAGATTCAAGCCATCCTGCGTCGCTTACAGTCCCTCCTCTTTCCCCTTACTCCCAATAGCGTAGCGGTCTTACCTCCTACAGCGCAGCAGTCCTACCTCCTTAAAAGTCTCATACGTCGCCTTCTGGAGCAAGTCAATATCCCATTTCATGGCGAACCGGTGACGGATATTCAGATTATCGGTGTACTTGAGACGCGTTTGTTGGATTTCGACCATGTGCTGATTTTGAATGTGGAGGAAGGCGTGGTGCCGGCTATTACTGCCGAACGCAGTTTCTTACCGTACGACTTGCGCAGGGAGTACAAGATGGCTACGCGAGAAGAGGACGCGCAGATTTATGCGTACAATTTCTTCCGTCTCTTCCGTCGTGCTAAGGATGTCACGCTCATGTTTTCCGACTCGTTCACCGACAAGGGCAAGCGAACTATGTCCCGTTTTCTCATGCAAATCCTTTGTCAACAATCAGATGTCCAACTTTTCCGCCTAAGCGAGTCTGCTAAAGTAAAACCGTTTGTCTTGCCTGCCACTATATTCAAACCTTCTGACAAAGTTCCGTCGAGTTTCTCGCCATCGGCTATCAGTGAGTACATCACGTGCCCTCGTTGGTTCTATTTGGACAAGGTTTGCAACCTGCATGCAGCGGAAGTGTCGGGAGTGGTGTTACCACAAAACAAAGTTGGCGACTTATTGCATGCAACACTCAAGACAGCTTATTTGGATATGTGCGGTGTGCCGGACGGCGAACATCGTCAGTTGTCCAAACCGATGGAGATTACACAAGATATGTTGTCCAACTACTTGGCAGATCCATCGCGTATCAAGAGTGCCTTAGACACCGCGTATCAAGAAATGAAAGACGACGACTTGAGCAACCGAAGTTCGGAACATGAGGCGGAGAACTATGCTATTCTTCGCATGTCGCGCAACGTGCTGGAAATGGATAGAAAGACAGCACCGTTTACGTTGGTATGGTTAGAGCATCGGGTGAATGCAACGATAGGTGGCATTAATCTGACGGGTGTCATTGACCGTTTGGATATTGTGACGATTGACGGTGAACGTTTTGTTCGTGTCTTGGACTACAAAACGGGAAGTTATGATATCAAGAAGGTTTCTTTTTCACTGGATAACCTCTTCACCGACCCGGATAAACACTATGCCCTACAAACGCTCATTTATTGCGAATTGTGCATTCTGCATTCATCATTCCATCATTCCATCAATTCATCATTCACAAATCACAAATCACCAATCACAAATTCCTCCCCCTTCAGGGGGCTGGGGGGCTTTCCTCCTCTACGTCCTCAACTGCTTTTCACACGTCGTTTATCTGAGAAAGGCTATTTGCGGTGTAGCGCATTGCAGGACTCCGATGTGCATGATTATGAGGCGGAAATACGCTCAGATTTTGTGGCTGCGTTCGAGGCTAAGTTGTTGCATCGGATTAGTGATAACCTACGTCCGGGGCAGGAGTTTGTCATGCAGCAGGATGAATCTATTTGTGCCAAGTCGTATTGCCCGTTCCATTTGCTCTGCAACCGCACCAAACAGGAATACTAACCCTTTCCTCTCCCTATAGGCAACTTGCTGCCATTCTATTTCTGTTTATTTTATCGTAACTATACTAATTTTTATTAATGTCAATTAATGTCTGATTTTAACCAACATTCTCTTCATTCTCTGCATTCTTGATTTTTTTTCAAAAATATTTGGTGGTTTCAAAAATTAGCAGTACCTTTGCAGCCGCTTTTGAAAAAGGCCTTGTGATCTTTCACACAATCCCTCAAACCAAAAAGTCAACTTGTTGACTTTTCGAAAGGAGGAAATGCGAGCCGCCTCAAATCGCACGGCGATTTCACTTAGGCGAGCCATTTCCGACGTGCCTAATGGTGTAATGGTAGCACTACAGATTCTGGTTCTGTCTGTCTGGGTTCGAGTCCTGGTTAGGCAACAAAAGAGACCTTTGTGGTCTCTTTTTTTGTTGGCCAACCTGACGAGAACCCACTTATATAGGGCTCCCGCAAATTTCAATTTGTGGGAAGAAGGAGGAGTGATGGAGCATTTTTTGATTGCGGAGTACAACGGAGCAATAAGTCTGCGTAATCCGCTCCGACTGAGAGTCCTGGTTAGGCAACAAGAGAGACCTACATCACGA
>JAGHSR010000099.1 GCA_018065765.1 Candidatus Colicola coprequi | reverse complement strand
TTGTATATGTATATACCTGCGGGCATACCTATTTGACCCAAATTGATTTGGAAATCATCATCTGTGGTGTGTTGCTCGTGGTAAATCATTTTGCCACTGATATCGCTGATGAAAAGTTCGGTTTTGATGATTTCATCGGGTTGGTCAAAATTGAGGTGTATATTGAGTGTTTCGTATCGTGGCAGAGGGTTGGGGTAGGTAAGTACTGAGAATAGTATTGGGTTAAGATTCTTGACTACCTCAAATCGTAACGATGCCGAAGCCGAGTTGTTTAACAAATCCCATGCACGGAATGTCAACGCGTGTGGTCCTTCTTTTAGCTCGGAGAATCGATACGAGATAGTGCCCATCTGGTAGCTATTGTTGGTGGCAACAAAGTAGTCGTTGAGAATGTAGGCCTGTTTGACATCGTTATCCACCACCAGCATTAGGTCATGTCCAATGCCACTACCTACTGTGTTGATGCCGTGTTCGTCAGCGATGGTTGCATAGAAATGTGGACGTTCGTGCGTCTTGCCTCCATCTTGGAACTCCGGATTATTGAGATAGATAGTCAATTCAGGACCTATTGTATCTTGGATTTCCAATGGTGAACTGCCTCCTATGATGAAGCGGTGGTCGTGCCCTACTGCTTCTACAGCATTCTGCTCATCGTAGGCGTAATAAACAATACGCCCATTACCGTAGTTGTAGCGAATATCTTTAGGCAGCATAAATGTGTAACTGAATTTGCCATCCACCACATCGGTTTCACCGCTAAATAAGCGATTGGGATAATCCAGATAGTCCATGGTTCTCTTGTTTTTTTCCAAAGGCTCATCGTTGTCACGAGTGGTAAGCGTTTGCACTTTGTCGTAGATGGAGACATGTAATTTACCATTGAACCATGTAGCTGTGTCGTTGCCTTGTTCATCCGGCTCTGCTGCTCGTATATAGCCTTCTATCGTTTGTTTAGATAAGGCGTGTAGCGTATCAGCAGGAGAGGTGGAGATGACGCTGGCATCGGTGGGGAAATGGAGTCGAATAGCGGGATCGCCTAATAGCACATATGCCATCTTATTGGCATCGTTCCCTGTCATGTTCTTGCCGATTGCAGTGGCTTCACCGAGCGTCATCAAATAAGCATTGTCGGTTGCGTGTCCAAACAAGGTGTCTGTTACCGTTTGGCTCAAATCACCATTCTGGTCAGCATATACGGTACGCGAGGCAGAGAAGACACCAATTGCCCCTCCGTGAGGATTCAGCACCGCTTCTTCGGCACTGCTGGTTTCTGTTTGGTCATACTTAGCGTAGTTGCACGTAGCCAATAACCAAAAACCTAAGTTGCGATTGGTCATCGTTTCCACATCTTTTAGCGTCAGAAATAGTTCGCTACAAATGTTGTTGGCACTCCCGTGCCCGGAGTAGTTCATATACAGGACGCCATTGTGTAGTAGATTGGTAAACTGATTGTAGGCGACAGGGTAGCTCTCACCGGAGGCGGTGGATTCCTGGGTGTATGCGTCCAAGTATATCTTATTCACAATGAAGTTAGGCTCAGAGGAGCGAAGCAGTTCTCCGGCTTTCTCTGCTGTTCTGGTGTGAAGCCCATGGTCGTCATCGTCAGCCAAAACGCAGATTTGTTGTTTCCATTTGCCATACGAACAGTTGGAGATATACTCAATACATTTATCTACCATGTCTTCTGCTTGTTGGGCGCTACGCACGGGCAGACGTCCAATGCCACATCTGAGTCGTGCGCGTGGGGCAGAGAACTCCGAACCGGACACACCATCTTTGTCCTCAAGAAATGCATAGTAGTCATCACTGGTGTAGGCATTGACTTCGTTGGTGGAATTGACGGCTTGATAGGTGAGTATATATGCCGGAGCAGAAGTTGATAGGATCTTGCGGTTATCAAAACTGCCGTCACCCATCAGCAGAATGTTTTTAGGTTGTTTGCCTGATTCTACATTACGGTCATATAGCATCTTAGCAAACCATCTGATGGCACTTGCGTCCGGTGTTCCTGATGAAAACTCGTTGAAGACTTGTTCATCCGTTACCACGGCGCATGTCATATCATCGTATTGGGTGTGTGCTTCAGCCAGCCTAAGTGACGCATTGTAGAACTGCGGGTTGGTCACTATGATTAGATCTGCCTGTTGTATGCCATGCAAATTCTGTGAAGGTACCTTGCCCACAACATGAGGTTTGCGCCAGCCCTTTGACTCGGATGGACGGATAGCAATGAATTGTTGTATTTGACTATTCTCGGCATAAAAACGCAGTGTATCGCCTGAAGGATAGGTGGTCATACGGTAGATGTGCTGTGGGTCGGTGAAGTTCCATACCTGTGTTTCGGCATCGGTTTCAGCCAATTGGTAGCAACTTGGGGCGATGGAGCCTATGTTGTCCGTGTTGCGAATGTATATGGCGTTTCCACTCATCCTCAAATGGCATGTCGCCAGCATTTCTACATAGTTGAGGTAGCCTGTGGATGCCGAACTGGTATTGGTAAATTTAAGATTCAAATTAGGAGTGTTGTTCTTGGGATAGGCATTCAAGATGCGCAGGGACGCTATGTATGCGTAGTCGTGAAAGTTGGATGTCGGTATGCCGGAACACATAGTCATACGTGACGTGGATCCGATTGTTCCTGTGAAGATGGAGTTTTCCGACGATTTAGCAGCCACTTCTACGCGGCATGTCAGAACGGCTGAAGTGTCAATGTTGTCAAAATGGAAAGGTATATTCAGCGTGTTCTTCTCGGTGTTTAGTTGCTCACCATACCATTCGCGTCCACCTCCGGACTTGCCATAGATAGGGTCAATCAGATTGATTCGCTCCTCTTCGTGCAACTGGCATGCGGTGTATCGATTCACAGGGAGCGCTATGTCATGATTTGTGGAGTCGGGGGCTGTGCTTATCAGTATTTGTTCACCGATATTGTCACTCAGAAAATAGTATCCGTAGTTGCTATATGGATTGCGTGTGTGGCTATAAGTATTACCACTATACTTCCAATCCAGCGAGGCGATAGCGTAGAAAAGAATGTAATCGCCTTGCCCAAACACACCATCGTTCCCCGTGTGCATATAAAAAGCATTGGAGGGCAAATCATCTATCCTATCCAGTGAGAAGTTTTCCGATAGCATGGCGCCACCGAAACCTAATACGCGAACTTGTTCGGGACGAAGCCCCATTTCTTGTAGTTCGCTATAGGTTAGACAATATATGCCCGTGCTATCAACGCGTATCTTGATACTATTCCCATCTGCCAATACGGAGCGATCGGCATAGATGTGCTTGCCTGCCATTATAATCGTGGCGGCAACAAGGAAGAGGCTGGTTGTTAAGATTTTTTTCATTTGATTTTGCAATAAATATATTCCTGTTCTCCTTCGCAGATTTGTATCGTTTGATTGCGAGATACTCGTTCAGCTTCTGCTATATCGACATATACTATATCTCCGGTACGGAGTGTTACCACATTGCTTGCTTCGGCGATTGCTTGCTCGATGGTCATCTCATGAGGCAACCATGTTGATGGAAATTCATCAGGTTCGATCCAATTGCCTATACTCAATGCGTAGTCAAAGGCTGCGGCTCGAGCTATATTGCGCTCCATCCAATCTTCAGCACGAAAATCCAACCCCAATGCGAGAGCATCGTAATAGCGTGACGCAAATCGTGGAGCTATATGTTTGCCCAAACGGCTTATACGTATTGCCACACAGCGCGACGCGCGCATATCTTCACTCCAATCAGGCTGAAAGAACGGCTTGCGATTGTTGAGCAAGGACGAGTCACACTTCATGACCAACCGGTGCTCTCCTTTGTAGTATGTAAAACCTAATATCTTCACGATTTAGTCGATGATTTCGTTATTTTGCACGGATAAATAACTGCACAGGTGTTCCATTGAAGTCCCACCATTCACGCAGTTTATTCTCTAAGAAACGACGGTAAGGTTCCTTGACATACTGTGGCAGGTTGGCAAAGAATACAAAGGTTGGCACTTGTGTATTGGGCAACTGCGTACAGTATTTGATTTTGATATATTTACCCTTGGTTGCAGGTGGCGGGTAGTTTTCTATCAGTGGCAGGAACTTCTCGTTAAGTTGCGCAGTTGGGATTTTCTTAAATTTGTTTTCATATACATGCAGAGCCGTTTCCATCACTTTGAATATGCGCTGTTTGGTTTTTGCAGAGCAGAAGATGATAGGAAAATCGGTAAACGGAGCCATCCGTTCCCGAACGGCGCGTTCAAACTCTTTGATATCAGCATTGGTTTTACTCTCAACCAAATCCCACTTGTTGATACACACGACCAGTCCTTTTTTGTTCTTCTGAATGAGCGAGTAGATATTCAGGTCTTGCGACTCAATGCCACGCGTAGCATCCAACATCAGAATGCAAACATCGCTATTCTCAATGGAACGTATGGAGCGAACGACAGAGTAGTATTCCAAATCCTCGTTTACCTTTGCTTTTTTGCGTATTCCGGCGGTATCTACCAAATAGAAGTCTTTGCCAAATTTGTTGTATCGAGTGTAGATACTGTCGCGTGTGGTACCGGGTATGTCTGTCACGATGGTACGGTCTTCACCAATAAAAGCATTTAGGATACTGGATTTACCGGCATTAGGACGACCTACGATGGCAAATCGAGGTAGTTCGTCAATTTTTTCTCCGTTCTCATCATTACGGAAGCGGGAGCATATTTCGTCCAATAGGTCACCTGTACCCAATCCATTTTCAGCAGATAAGATAAAGGGTTCGCCCAATCCGAGTTTGTAGAACTCAGGTGCACCGTATTGGTGCTCGAAAGCATCTACTTTGTTTACTCCCAACACAGTGGATTTGCCGGCCTGACGGAGCAGGTGCGCCACTTCCATATCAAATTGTGTGACTCCTTCGTTGACATCTACCACCAGCAACACAACATCGGCTTCCTGAATAGCCATGTTTACTTGGCGATTGATTTCGCTCTCAAAGGTGTCATCCGAATTGACCACCCATCCGCCTGTGTCGATTACAGAGAATTCTTTGCCGCACCACTCGGCATGACCATACTGTCGGTCGCGTGTTGTGCCGGCTGTGTCCATCACGATGGCGCGACGGGAGTGGGTTAATCGGTTAAAAAGTGTGGATTTGCCTACATTAGGCCTTCCTACGATTGCAAGTATGTTTGCCATTGTGCTTATTTTTACATTGTTGATGATTTTCGTTTGGTGCGGCATCTTGACCGCAATGATGTCCACATTCACCTTCTTTGCACGATTCATCGCCACCACAACTACTGTCGCAGTCGCCGCAATGGCCGTGGCAATGACCGCAATGGTGTGGATGGCGAATAGCATCCAATTCAGCAGGAGTGGCATCGCGTACATCAATGATCTGTCCGACGAAGTGCAGGTTCTCTCCGGCAAGAGGGTGATTGAGGTCTATAGTCACTTTGTCATCGGTTATCTCTACCACTTGAGCATTGACTATTTGTCCATCGGCGGTATTCATAGGGACTATGTTGCCCACATACACGCGCTCACTGTCAAACTCGTTGTCCCCGTTATAGAACATCTGTTTGGGTAAGTCCATGATGCCATCTGTATCGTATTCGCCATAGGCATCCTGGCAGGGAATAGTGAAGTCAAATTTGTCACCTTTGCCTTTGCCTTCCAGTTCTTGTTCAAATCGCTTGAGCATCATTCCTTCACCGTGACAATAAACCAATGGGCGCTCTTGTGTGGCACGCTCCATCAGTTCATCTTGTCCGTTTTCACCATCTACATACAAGTCATACGTGACTGTAACTACTTTTTCGTTCTGTATCATATTAGTCGTTAGTTTTTAGTCGTTAGTGTTTAGTTGTTAGTTAGTTGTTAGAGTTCCCCCTTACCACCAAGTTACACGCTTGTTGGTTGAGTCGGTCGAACTCTTGTCATACTTGAGATCCTTAAGCATGGATGCGTTCACGCCGATGTGAAACGAGTAACTCTTGTACGGTCCAAAAGGCACGATACTGGCGGACATGTTCCAGCAGTGCAGGTCTCGACTGACGTTGAAATTGGTATAACTCCATGTCTTGCGTGTGATATCTATGTTGGTACTGGCACTCACTTTCCATCCCTTACCGAATCCGATGGAACCACTGATGCTCATAGTCTGCGTGAGAGCCATCTTGTAGTACATCTTTTCGTAGTCAAATATGTTGCTCGGTTCATAGCGAATGGTGTAACTGACTGTCAAGTTCCACGGAATTTCCGTACGCACATAGCCATCTGTTATCTTGTCTTTTCCTGTACCTTTGCGTTTGGCATTGTTGAGCGAACCGTCTTCGTTAGTCGTTATGTCATCCATGTTCCCGTCCGTATTTTCGTTCGTATTGTTTTCTGCGTTGTCTTCGCCTTTTTTATGAAACCACTTTTCGATGACTTGTTTGTTGAACGTATAACTTAGACTGGTGCTGGTACCCAAAAAATGCGGAGCACGCCCATGGTGCCAGTATTGTTTGTTGGTTCGAACAGGCTGACCAAAGTCATTCAGCTCGTACATATACGGATCAAACTGTCCGCTCAAATTTAGGGTGTAATTAACTTTCGGTATTTTGATACGCAATTGTACACCGAAATTGTTCCATCTCATTGAGTCTGCGGCAAAGTTGTAACCACCTGAAATGCCCAAATTGTCTATTAGGCTGATTACGCGAAAAGGAGCCTTACCTGTGGTATCTTTGTCGTTGCGTACTTTCATTTCAATGTTGTTCTGCAGCGAAAAACTCAAGTTGGCTGTGAGTCCTTGGCTGGCATTGCCGTACATACTGCCATCGTAATGCGAGTAGGTCTGCTGTGCGTACATAGGATTGCCATCCGCACCTACTTTTTGGATTCTTCTTCCTGTTATTTCATCGATGGAATCAGTATATATAGGTTGGTCGTACGTGCCATAGTACCCCCAAGTACTACTTCCGAAATCGGGGCGATAGGTGAAGTTGATTTGTGGAGTCAATACGTGGCGAATCATTTCCACTTTGCCTCTGGGGAATAGTTTACGTATGGGGGTGTAGAAGCCATATAATTTGGTGGATAGATTGACACCGGCGCTGAAGTCAAATACATTGTAAAACCCATTGGTTGTGTCGCGGCGCAACTCTTGCGTTGTGTCATCCCATACCTGATTGGTGCGCTGGAAGTACATACGGTCGGTAAGTGTGACGTTGGGAGTGATACTTAGGTACTTAAATAGCATCCACGATGCCGAGATAGGCACATTGTGTTTTAGTCCTGTTTGCCAATCGCGCAAGAAGTTAGAGTGGAGAAGTTTGTTCTCCTTGATGCTTTTTACAGCAATCTTACCATTACCCGAATAGGAAAGTTTAATTTTCTCATACCAACGCTCTTTACCCACAGGATTTTTCCGCTTGAACGGATAAATACTGCTCATGTTGACACTCAGATCCGGTAGTGTGAGAGATAGGGTAGAGTCGCGAGTGGTTTGGTTGATGAGTGCACTCGCACTCAGACTCCATGGCGAATCCGGGAACCGTTGAGTAAAACTGATACTGCTTGATTTGGTGTTTTCCGAATTGAGTTGTCCGTTGTAGTAGCTATTGATATTGCTACGGTTGTAACCACTGGTGGAGAAGTTTACACTCGCAGAGAAAGTACTATATGGATTTGCTTTGGCATCTTGCTGGTGTGTCCATTGGATGCTGAGGTTGGAATTTGTGCTATAATCGGGCATACCTTTTTCGCTGGTAACATCGTTGCGGTAGTTAATGTTGATACTGCCGCGGAAACGATAACGCTTCAGGTAATTAGACCGTGCATACACAGCCCATGTCCCCTTTGTATATATGTCTCCAGTGATTTCCATATCCATGTAGTCGTTTATGGCAAAGTAATATCCGATACCTCTCAAGTAAAATCCTCGCGAGTAGTCGTCACCGAACGTGGGCATAATCAATCCGCTTGTATAGGTATTGGTGAATGGAAAGAAACCAAACGGGATGGCCAATGGAACAGGCACGTCTCCCAACACCATATATGCAGGTCCTGTGGCGATATAATTACCCGGCTTTACTTTTGCTTTGGTCATCTTTAGATAGAAGTGTGGATGCTCATGGTCATCGCAGGTCGTATAGCGCCCACCTGCCATCATCATTTCGTCCGTAGTTCCTTTCTTCGTCTTGTCGGCTATTACATATCCTTCTCCTTGCTCCGTCACTACACCGCGAATAAAACCCTTTTTCGATTTGAGGTTATAGGTTATTTCATCGCTCTCGTAACTATCTTTTTTGTCCTTGAAAACGGGCTTTCCAATCACTTCTTCCTCTATCGTATCCATCACACCGCAGGCATAAATCATACTGCTATCCATTTTGACGCGGATATAGGCACTCGTCAGCTCCATCGTTTGGTACTTGACATTGCTATTACCATGTAGCATCGCTGTACCATTGCCCAGCAACACGATGGAATCATTGGCGATATAGGATACGGGGGCATCCAATGCGGCTTTGCGCTTTGGGGTGGTGTCCGATTCAGCTGTGATGGTATTGTTCAGAACTACTAAACTATCTGTCTGTTGTGCTACCAATCGAATGGAGCCGAACAATCCCACGACCAGAATGATAATATGTGCGATGTGCTTTGTTTTCGTGTATATACTCGTTTAATGCTGGCGCTTCGCGTATGTGCGCGTGTTGCATGCGAAAATTAGCGTGCAAAAGTATAGTTTTTCTCCGATATACGCAAATATTTTCTCACTTCTTTAATTAAAAAACAACTTTTTCATAATAGGAGTATATTATTTGCAAATAAATTTGTGGATGTGAGAGAAATGTAGTATCTTTGCGCCCAAAATTGTAATTTAATTTTAACGGGGAATTTATAGGGGTCCCCTTAGATGACTTATTATGGCAATGCAAGAACGTATCCAAGAGCTCAAAGCTCAGGTGGAAGCTATGAAGGCGAATAATCTCGATGAAATCGAGGCTTTGCGAATTAAATATCTTTCTAAAAAAGGCGAAATAACGTCACTTTTTAACGAGTTTCGCGAGATACCAAAGGAAGAAAAAGCTCTGTTTGGGCAACCACTCAATCAACTTCGCCAGCTCGCCGAAGCGCGCATAAATGAATTTAAAGAGCAACTTTCTGCCTTGAGCGCACAGGCTGTTGTTCGTGAGGACCTGACCCGCACGCCGGACCCCATTCGGTTGGGTGCACGTCATCCTTTGAGCCTTGTGCGCGAGGAGATTATTGATATCTTCTCCCGTATCGGTTTCACCGTGGCAGACGGTCCCGAAGTGGAGGATGATAAGCATGTCTTCTCATTGCTGAACTTTGCTCCGGAACATCCCGCACGCGACATGCAGGATACTTTCTTTATTGAGAAAGAAGAAGGCATACAAAAACCTACAGATATTTTGTTGCGCACCCACACGAGTAGCGTGCAAACGCGCGTCATGACCACGCAAAAACCTCCTATCCGTATTCTCTGCCCGGGACGCGTCTATCGCAACGAGGCTATCTCTGCTCGTGCACACTGTTTCTTCCATCAGGTAGAGGGACTTTATATCGATAAAAACGTAAGTTTTGCAGATTTACGTCAGGCACTTTTGTACTTTGCGAAGGAGATGTTCGGACCGGAGACTAAGATTCGTCTTCGCCCCAGTTATTTCCCATTTACCGAACCCAGTGCAGAGATGGATATCTCTTGTGACTTGTGTGGCGGTAAAGGTTGTGCTTTCTGCAAGGGAACCGGATGGGTGGAAATTCTCGGTTGTGGTATGGTTGATCCTAATGTGTTGGAAGCTTGCGGCATTGATAGCAAGGTTTATACAGGATACGCATTCGGTATGGGTGTGGAGCGTATCGCCAACCTCAAATATCGTGTAAAGGACCTCCGTTTATTCAGCGAGAACGATGTCCGTTTTCTCAATCAATTCGAGGGTTGCTGATAAGCATTTAATCTCCTTTCATCACCATAAGAGAATAGCCATAACCTGCATCGGTCATGGCTATTTTTATGTAAGGTCTTAGAATAGACTGCCTACAACTGCTTATTTTGGAGTAGCTACATATTCCTTGAAGAAATCGTTCTTCAAACTGTCGCATATTCCTACAGGGTTGCGAAGAAGTGATTTGAGCGAGAAGAATACTTCGCCTTCAATTTGCGGTATTTGCTGGTGCAGACGCATCTGACGGCAAATCTCGTTGCCCGTTTGCCATGGACCTTTCTCGTCCTTATTGGGGCGCATGCGACCTACTGACATGCCAATATATAGTTTTGCTTTTCCGCGATTTTCTGCCCACCAATGAGCCAAAATGGCGTGGTCTGCCACTTCTTTGCCGATCTCCCAATAGAGCTGAGGAACTACATAATCAATCCATCCTTCCTGCATCCATAGCAGAACATCTGCATAGAGGGCATCGTAGTTCTCCAGTCCGCGTGTCTTGCTGCCGCGTGGGTCGTGACTGTCGTTGCGCCAAATGCCGAAGGGGGATATGCCCAGTTGAACATTAGGTTTGATACTTTTGATGGTGTCGTGCAACTCCTTGATAACCATGTTGACATTATTACGACGCCAGTCTTCTATGTTGCTGAATCCGCGCGGGTTGGCCTTGAAACATTCACTATCCGGCAGTTGCATTCCGGCTTTAGGGTAGGGATAGAAATAGTCGTCCATGTGCACTCCTTGTATGTCGTAGCGTGTCACGATGTCGGCAACTACTTTGCATATCCATGCACGTGTCTCGTCCAGTCCGGGCTCGAAGTACCATTGACCATTGTATTTCCAGAACATCTCAGGATGACTGCGATAGAGATGGTTGGGTGCCAAGTCTTCTATCTTTTGACTGTTGAGTGTTACACGGTAGGGGTTAATCCAAACATGCACGTCCATACCGCGCTTATGGGCTTCCGTCACCATCATTGCCAACGGGTCATAGTGCACATCGTTGTCTTGTCCCTGTTTGCCGGTTAACCAATGACTCCACGGTTCCAATTTGCTGGGGTAGAGCGCATCTGCCGTTGGGCGAATCTGAAAGATGACAGCATTCAGATTGAGCGCTTGCATTTGGTCAAGCAACTGAATCATTTCCTGCTTTTGCAGGGCCGTGTTGCCAATGGCTTCTTTGGATGGCCAGTCAATGTTGGCTACTGTACTGAACCAAGCAGCACGAAACTGTGGCTGCTGGGCAGAAATAAATAGGGTAGTGATGAGTGAAATGATAAGTAAAAATTGTCTTCTCATGTTTACATATTTTTGATATTGTGCCGCAAAGGTACAAAAAAATTTGCATATACCAAAATAATCTTGTACCTTTGCACGCAATTTGTGCAAAAGATAAACAAATCTAAATATTTACTAAAACTATGGTTTATTCAAAAGAAGTACAGGCAATGTGTCCTGTAGCTAAAGGTCCTCATCATGGACCGGCTCCAATCCCTGAAGAAGGTAAGTGGGTAAAGGCCAAAGAGATTAGCGATATCTCCGGTCTGACACATGGTATTGGTTGGTGTGCTCCTCAACAGGGCGCATGCAAACTGACTCTTAACGTTAAGAATGGTATTATTGAGGAAGCTCTTGTTGAGACAATCGGTTGCTCCGGTATGACTCACTCTGCTGCTATGGCATCGGAGATTCTGCCCGGCAAAACCCTCCTTGAGGCTCTCAATACCGACCTTGTTTGCGATGCTATCAACACCGCTATGCGTGAGCTCTTCCTGCAAATCGTTTACGGTCGTACACAGTCTGCTTTCTCTGAGGGTGGCTTGATGATTGGTGCCGGTTTGGAAGACCTCGGTAAGGGACTTGTTTCTCAAGTAGGTACTCTCTTCTCCACCAAGGAGAAAGGTCCTCGTTATCTGCAACTGACCGAAGGTTATATCACCAAGGAATTCCTCGATGAAGACAACGAAATCTGTGGTTATGAATATGTTCACATGGGCAAATTCATGGACGCTATCAAGAAAGGTATGGACGCTAATGAAGCCCTCAAGAGCGTTACCGGTACGTATGGTCGTACCACCAAAGAGCAGGGTGCTGTTAAATCCATTGACCCAAGAAAGGAGTAAGCTATGATTCGCGAAGTGAAATTTGAAAGTCAGGATCGCCGCATGGCGCAAATCCTTAAAGCCCTCAACGAAAACGGCATCAAGTCTATCGAAGAGGCTAACGAAATCTGCGAAAAAGCAGGTCTCGATCCATATATGACATGCGAAGAAACCCAACGTATCTGCTTCGAAAACGCTAAGTGGGCTTATGTTGTAGGTTCTGCTATTGCTCTCAAGAAAGGTTGCAAGAACGCTGCTGATGCTGCTGAGGCTATCGGTATCGGTCTGCAGGCATTCTGCATTCCGGGTTCTGTAGCTGATGACCGCAAGGTGGGTCTTGGTCATGGTAATTTGGCAGCTCGTCTGCTCCGTGAAGAAACCGAGTGCTTCGCATTCTTGGCTGGTCACGAGAGTTTTGCTGCCGCAGAAGGTGCTATCAAGATTGCTGAGATGGCTAACAAAGTTCGTCAAAAACCTCTCCGCTGCATCTTGAACGGTCTGGGCAAAGACGCGGCTATGATCATCAGCCGTATCAATGGTTTCACCTATGTACAAACCGAGTTTGACTACTTCACCGGTGAACTCAAAGAGGTTCGTCGCAAAGCTTACTCCAATGGCCCACGTGCTAAAGTGAACTGCTACGGTGCAGATGATGTACGCGAAGGTGTGGCTATTCTCTGGCACGAGAATGTAGATGTATCCATCACCGGTAACTCTACCAACCCGACTCGTTTCCAACACCCTGTTGCAGGTACCTACAAGAAAGAGCGTATCCTCGCCGGCAAACCATACTTCAGTGTAGCTTCCGGTGGTGGTACCGGTCGTACTTTGCACCCGGATAACATGGCTGCAGGTCCTGCTTCTTACGGTATGACCGACACCATGGGACGTATGCACAGCGACGCTCAGTTCGCAGGTTCTTCTTCCGTTCCTGCACACGTTGAGATGATGGGCTTCCTTGGCATTGGTAACAATCCTATGGTAGGTTGCACAGTAGCTTGCGCTGTCAATGTGGCACTTGCTCTAAATAAGTAATCGATTAAGTTGCTGAATATGGATAACCCCTGATTCTATTTAGGATTGGGGGCTATTTGTATCATATTTAGCAAAGATGGGTCGGAAGATGAGAAATGTAACTTTCTTATCAAGGATAAGTTCTGTGGTGCATAGTCCATTCTAGCCCGCGAAGCATCCTCGTGAAAGGTTACGTCTAAGTGCCAATGCAGTTGATTTTCAATACCCCAATGACCACGTGCCAGCAAGTAGTAATACTTCGCTTTTGGATAATCATCGCTACTGATATAATAACGCACAGACTCTTCCGTTGTATCACCCTTTGATACTTTGGAGGTTACTTTAACAAAAGTCTTAAGACCTGGCCATCGCCCTTCAATCTCGTTGTCTACCATTGACTCTGCGCGCATAATCTGGCAAACACGCTCCTCCACTCGCCCGTGACCGCCATCCAAATCTGAGTATTGGTCAATTATTGCTTTCGGATTCAACGAAAATGTCTCCGCTATCGCCATGCGTGTAAACTTTTGATTATCCTTAGCTGCCAACATGTAATCGGCACCTTTATCCAATATTTGTTGAGCGATGTTCACCTGCGTACCTATGGCATCTATCGTAACCGTTGCTCCTGTTATGTCGATATTATTTAACAAATTGGGGATAGCCGTTATTTCGTTCTCCTTGTTCTGTAAAGCCATTTGACCGATAACCAATTCATTCTCACAGACAAAAGCGTTTAGTAGATAATCTCCCTGCGTACCTTTTGATGTCGGACGTGTGCCACGGAGTTTTTTACCATCTATAGCAACCTGCTTCTCTACTAATGTATCTAAAAACTGCTTTCCGTATTGCATAAGACAGCGCTCAATCTCTGCTGGAGAAACAGCTCTCATCAGCCGTTCAAA
>JAGHSR010000010.1 GCA_018065765.1 Candidatus Colicola coprequi | reverse complement strand
ATCCTGAAGAAGGAAGAGGGTGGCCGTCACACTCCGTTCCACAACCACTATCGTCCTCAATTCTACATCCGTACCATGGACGTTACCGGTGAAATCACTCTCCCGGAAGGAACTGAAATGGTTATGCCTGGCGATAACTTGGAAATCACCGTTAAGCTTATCTATCCGGTAGCTTGCAGCGAAGGTCTTCGTTTCGCTATCCGTGAAGGTGGTCGTACCGTTGGTTCTGGCCAAATCACCAAAGTTCTCGACTAATTTGCTTATCAATAGGTTGCTTGGGGAAATAGCCCCGAGCGACCTATTATAAAAAACCGATGAGAGTTTTGCTCGAAATCGGAAAGGAAGAAACGTAAGCCGACTATTTTCGCAAAGCGAGAACATATAGGCGAACCGTTTCTGACGAACGGAAGTCCTCCAATGGTAGGAGAACGGTCTCCAAAACCGCCAATGTGGGTTCGATTCCTGCCTTCCGTGCTAAAAATAACACGACAGCCGGCTTGACGGCCAATCCCTGAAGAGTTAGACTGAAGGTTATTGATGTTACATACATAGCTTCCAAATCGACGTCAACGACGCCTTAGTTCGTTATGAATAGGGTTGTGTTGATGCCAGTTTGGATACGCAATGTAGGACAGTTGAATGCAAATTAAGAAATAACAAAAATCTACGAATATGAAACTTGTAGAAAACATCAAAGAATCGTACACCGAATTGGTTCACAAAGTTAGTTGGCCAACCCGCAAGGAATTGGCTCAAAGTTCAGTGGTAGTGTTGATTGCTTCCCTTATTCTGGCACTGATCGTATGGCTTATGGACTGGTGTTTTGAGAACATCATGACGTTCATTTATGGATTGTTCTAAAAACAACAATTATGGAAAGTAACAATCTGCATTGGTACGTACTCCGCGCTATCAGCGGAAAAGAGAACAAGGTCAAAGAGTACATCGAAAGTGCACTCGTTACCTCTACTCTATTTCGTGAGTATGTTTCGCAAGTTCTCATTCCTACCGAGAAGTACAGTGCTCTCCGCAATGGGAAACGCGTAGTTAAGGAACGCAATATGCTGCCTGGTTATGTGCTCGTAGAGTGCAACCTCACAGACGAATGCTTTCCACTGCTTCGCAATATCCCTAATGTACTCGGGTTCTTGAGTGATGGCAAAACATCTACTAAACCCGCACCCGTTCCACAATCTGAAATCAACAAGATCTTGAATCAGGCTGAGGAATCAAGTGCCATCTCTGAGCAAAACTTCATGGCAGGTGAGAGTGTTAAAATCGTCAATGGTCCTTTCAATGGATTCAAAGGTGTTATCAGTGAAGTGATGCAAGAAAAACAGAAAGTTAAAGTTAACGTTCCTGTCTTTGACCGCGAAACTTCCCTGGAATTAGGTTTCAATGACGTAGAAAAAGAGTAGAAGACATTGTTACGGGTCGCTTGACTACTCGATAGTTTATTATTTATTAACCGCGAGAGTTACTTCGTAACGCTAACATCGCAAAAACTATTAAAAACAAACAAAACTATGGCTAAAGAAATTGCTGGTTTTATTAAGCTCCAAATCAAGGGTGGCGCTGCCAATCCTGCACCTCCAATAGGACCTGCTCTGGGTTCTAAGGGTGTCAACATCATGGAGTTTTGTAAACAATTTAATGCCAGAACTCAAGAAAAAGCAGGTAAAGTTCTGCCTGTAGTAATTACTGTCTATACCGATAAGTCGTTCGACTTCATCGTTAAGACCCCTCCTGTAGCTGTTCAACTCGTTGAGGCTGCCAAAGTGAAAGGCGGTTCTGCTGAACCTAACCGTAAAAAAGTGGCTAACATCACCGAAGAACAGTGCCGTCAAATCGCTGCCGACAAGATGGTTGACATGAACTGCTTCACCGTAGAAAGCGCTATGCAAATGGTGAAAGGTACAGCTCGCAGCATGGGTATCACAGTTAAATAACTCTTAATCTTCTTACAACTATGGCAAAATTGACAAAAAATCAAAAGCTTGCTGCTGAGAAGATTGAAGCAGGTAAGCTGTACACCTTAACCGAAGCTGCTCAGCTCGTTAAGGAAATCACTACTACGAAATTTGATGCTTCCGTGGATATTGATGTCCGCCTTGGCGTTGACCCTCGTAAAGCCAACCAAATGGTTCGTGGCGTGGTATCTCTGCCTAACGGAACCGGTAAAGTCGTTCGCGTTCTCGCCCTGGTAGGTGCTGATCAGGAAGCTGCTGCCAAAGAAGCAGGTGCTGATTTCATCGGTCTTGACGATATGGTCGAGAAAATCAAAGGCGGTTGGACTGACTTTGACGTTATGATTACACAACCTCAGTACATGGGTAAAATCGGTGCTCTGGGTCGCGTACTCGGTCCTCGTGGCTTGATGCCTAACCCAAAATCCGGTACTGTTACTCCTGACGTCGCTAAAGCCGTTAAAGAAGTTAAACAAGGTAAGATTGACTTCAAGGTTGACAAATTCGGTATTGTGCACACCTCTATCGGCAAAGTATCCTTTACTCCGGAAGCTATCGCTCAGAATGCTGCTGAGTTCATCCAAACTCTCATCAAACTGAAACCCGCTGTAAGCAAAGGAACTTATGTCAAGAGTATTTATCTATCCAGCACAATGAGTCAAGGTATTAAAATTGACACTAAATCTATTGAGTAATTTTAGAAAGGACACATTATGAAAAAGGAAGATAAAACCGCTCTCATTGGTGAGCTCCAAAAACAAATCGGTGAATACCAACATTTCTACATCACCAATATTGAAGGTCTGAATGCAGAGAAAACAAGCGCACTTCGTCGCGCATGCTTCAAGCAGGACATCAAGTTGGTTATGGCTAAAAATACTCTTCTCCAAAAAGCTCTTGAGGCTAAAGGCATCGACGCAAGCATGTTCGCTGCTCTAAAAGGCAACACCGCTCTCATGCTCTGCAATACAGGTAACGCCCCTGCTAAACTCATCAAGGACTTCACTAAGAAAGAGAAAGACAAAGACGCTAAGCCACAACTCAAAGCTGCTTACGTTGAAGAAACAGTCTATGTTGGTGCACAGAACCTCGAGTTCCTATCTACCATCAAGTCCAAGAACGAACTCATCGCAGACATCATCGCACTGCTGCAATCGCCTGCTAAGAACGTCGTTTCTGCTCTCCAATCCGGAGGTACTACCATCCACGGAGTTCTCAAAACTCTGGGTGAACGCGCTGAGTAATTCAGCATAAAAACAATTTATTTAACTTAAAAACAAAAACATTTTAAATTATACAACTATGGCAGACGTAAAAGCTATTGCTGAACAATTAGTAAACCTTACAGTTAAGGAAGTTAATGAGCTCGCTCAAGTATTGAAAGAAGAGTACGGTATTGAACCCGCCGCTGCTGCTGTTGCAGTTGCTGCTCCTGCTGCTGCAGGCGAAGCTGCTGCTGCTGAGGAAAAAACTTCATTCGATGTAGTCCTCAAAGCTGCTGGCGCACAAAAGCTCCAAGTCGTTAAGGCTGTTAAAGAGCAAACCGGTCTCGGTCTGAAAGAGGCTAAAGATATCGTAGATGCTGCTCCTGCTACCGTTAAGGAAGGTCTTGACAAAGCAGCTGCTGAAGCCCTCAAGAAAGCTCTTGAAGAGGTAGGCGCAGAGGTTGAACTCAAGTAATCATACCTGCTGAACCGGCTCCTTACGCAAGGAGTCATAGGTTTAGATCCCGACACAATCGGGGTCTAAACCTTTTTCTCTGAAAATAGACCAATTGTTAACAATGTTAAAATATTGGTAAAATACTTGCTATTCTTGTTAAAATAATTTAAATAACATGGCTGCAAACCAAAAAACCCAACGAGTCAACTTCTCGGCTATGCAAAAGCAAATGCCCTACCCTGACTTCTTGGATATTCAACTAAAATCCTTCCGCGATTTCCTGCAAATGGACGCTACTCCCGAACAGCGCCGCAAAGAAGGATTGTTTAAAGTCTTCTCGGAAAACTTCCCTATCGCGGATACGAGAAACAACTTTGTCCTTGAGTTCCTTGACTACTCTATCGACAAACCACGTTATTCAATCGAAGAGTGCCTGCTGCGTGGACTCACCTACGCTGTGCCACTCAAGGTGAAACTGAAATTGTATTGTACCGATCCTGACCACGAAGATTTTGATACCGTGATCAGCGATGTTTACTTGGGAAATATCCCATATATGACGCCTAAGGGTACATTCGTTATCAACGGAGCTGAACGCGTGATTGTTAGCCAATTACACCGTTCCCCCGGTGTGTTCTTCGGAACATCCATGCACTCCAACGGCACCAAACTTTACTCCGCCCGTATCATTCCTTTCCGTGGCTCATGGATTGAGTTTGCTACAGACATCAACAAGGTCATGTATGCTTACATCGACCGTAAGAAAAAACTCCCTGTTACTACCCTGCTTCGCGCCATCGGATTCGAATCGGATAAGGACATCCTCGACTGCTTCGACTTGGCAGAAGAAATCAAGGTTAACAAGGATACCCTACCCAACTACGTCGGTCGTACCCTGGCAGGTAATGTCATGAAGTCCTGGTCTGAGGATTTCGTGGACGAGGACACCGGAGAAGTTGTATCCATCGAACGTAACGATGTCATCATCGACCGTGAGTCTGTTTTGACCCAAGAGCATATTGAACATATCCTCGAAGCGGGTGTCAAGACGATCCTCCTTCACAAAAACGAAGACCGTGAGGCAGACTACTCCATCATCTTCAACACCCTGCAGAAAGATCCTGCTCGCTCCGAAAAAGAGGCAGTGCTTTATATCTATCGTCAACTGCGCAACGCAGAACCTGCCGATGATGCAACTGCACGCGAGGTAATCCAAAACCTCTTCTTCAGCGAAAAACGGTATGACTTGGGAATAGTAGGTCGCTATCGTATCAACCGCAGACTGAGCATGTCTGTGCCCGAAAGCACACGCGTCCTGACTAAAGATGATATCATCCAAATCATCAAACACTTGGTTGAACTCATCAACTCCAATGCCGAAGTTGATGATATTGACCACCTCAGCAACCGTCGTGTTCGCACCGTGGGTGAGCAATTAGCTGCCCAGTTTGGTGTAGGTCTGGCTCGTATGGCTCGCACCATCCGCGAGCGCATGAACGTGCGCGACACGGAAGTGTTCACGCCTGCTGACCTTATCAACGCCAAATCGATTTCCGGTGTCATCAATTCCTACTTTGGTACCAACGCACTCAGCCAATTCATGGACCAACAGAACCCTCTGGCTGAAATCACACACAAACGCCGTATGTCCGCTTTGGGTCCCGGTGGCTTGAGTCGTGACCGTGCCGGATTCGAAGTACGCGACGTACACTATACACACTATGGCCGTCTATGCCCTATCGAAACACCTGAAGGACCTAACATCGGTCTGATCTCTTCGTTGTGCACTTACGCTAAAATCAACGACCTCGGTTTCATCGAAACACCTTACCGTAAGGCTGAGAATGGCGTCGTAGATTTAAACAATGACCATATCGTTTATATGACCGCCGAAGACGAAGAACCTCTCACTGTAGCGCAAGGTAACGCTCCTCTCGACGAAAACGGTAAGTTCATACGCAACAAGGTTAAAGCCCGTTTTGAGGCTGATTTCCCAGTTGTCGCACCTGACCAGATCAACGCTATGGACGTCTCACCGTCGCAGATTGCTTCCATCGCAGCTGCGCTGATTCCTTTCTTGGAACACGACGACGCCAACCGTGCCTTGATGGGTTCTAACATGATGCGCCAGGGTGTACCTTTGCTTCGCCCGGAGGCTCCTATCGTAGGTACCGGCATCGAGGGACAACTTATCCAGGACAGCCGCACACAGATTGTGGCAGAGGGTACAGGTGAAGTCACATTCGTCGATGCAGATCGTATCATCATCAACTACGACCGTGACGAAGAGGAAAGTTTCATCTCTTTTGATCCGGCTGAGAAAGAATACAAACTGCCTAAGTTCCAAAAAACCAACCAAAATACCACCATCGACTTGCGACCCATCGTTCGCAAAGGAGACCGCGTTCAACCGGGTCAAATACTGACCGAAGGCTACGCTACCGAAAACGGTGAATTAGCTCTGGGTAAGAACCTCAAAGTGGCTTATATTCCTTGGAAAGGTTACAACTACGAGGATGCTATCGTGCTCAGCGAACGTATCGTTCGTGAAGACATGTTCACCTCTGTACACGTAGTGGAACAACTGCTCGAAGTACGCGAAACCAAACGCGGTGCCGAGGAGTTCACTGCTGACATACCGAATATCAGCGAGGAAGCAACACGCGACTTGGACGAAAACGGTATCATCCGTATCGGTGCTCACATCGAACCCGGTGATATCATGATTGGTAAAGTGACACCTAAGGGTGAGAGCGACCCAAGCCCCGAAGAGAAACTGCTGAAAGCCATCTTCGGTGACAAAGCCGGCGATGTTAAGGATGCCAGCTTGAAGGCAAGTCCTTCTTTGTCTGGTGTCATCATTGACAAGAAACTCTACTCACGCGCCATCAAGGACCGCAAACAGAAACAGGAGGATAAAATGATTGCCGTGCAAATGGATGAGAAGTTCGCTGCACAATGCGAGCAACTTCGCAACCAGTTGATCGAGAAATTATCCGTTCTGCTCAAAAATCGCCAATCACAAGGTATAGTTGACCTCGTTGGTACAGAGATTATCTCCAAAGGTACTATTTATACTAAGGAGCGCATCTCGCAAATCGACTTCCAATCTGTCATGCTGGAGAACTGGACTGTGGATGAACATATCAACCAACTGGTTCGCCGCTGCGTGATGAACTACATCGACAAGTTCAAATCACTGGATGCCGAACTCAAACGCGAGAAGTTCAACATGACTATCGGTGACGAACTGCCCAACGGTATCATCCAAATGGCAAAAGTTTACGTGGCGAAGAAACGTAAAATCCGCGTAGGCGACAAGATGGCAGGTCGTCACGGTAACAAGGGTATCGTTAGTAAGATCGTTCGTGTAGAAGATATGCCGTACCTCGCAGACGGAACGCCTGTGGATATCGTGCTCAACCCGCTGGGTGTGCCTTCTCGTATGAATATCGGTCAGATCTTCGAGGCTGTTCTGGGTTGGGCAGGTCGCGAGTTAGGCGTCAAGTTTGCTACTCCTATCTTCGATGGCTGTACCTTCGAAACCCTCAACGAATGGACTGACAAAGCAGGTCTGCCACGTGCCGGCAAAACACAACTGTACGACGGTGGTACCGGCGAACCTTTCGACCAAATGGCTACCGTAGGTGTCACCTACTTCATGAAACTGGGACACATGGTTGACGACAAGATGCACGCTCGTTCGATAGGTCCGTATAGTTTGATCACACAACAACCTCTGGGTGGTAAAGCTCAGTTTGGTGGACAACGCTTCGGTGAAATGGAGGTTTGGGCACTCGAAGCTCACGGCGCCGCTCACGTTCTGCAAGAGATATTGACGGTTAAATCCGATGATGTGACCGGTCGTGCTCGCACCTACGAAGCTATCGTCAAGGGCGAACCGATGCCTACACCGGGTCTGCCTGAATCGCTGAATGTATTGTTACACGAATTGCAGGGCCTGGCTCTGTCTATCAACATGGAATAAGGAGGTATAACTATGGCATACAATAAAGATAATAATACTCCTAAACGTACTGGTTTTACCAAGATTACTATCGGTCTCGCTTCGCCTGACGAAATCATGACTCTCAGTTCCGGCGAGGTGCTCAAACCAGAAACCATCAACTACCGCACCTACAAACCCGAACGCGACGGATTGTTCTGCGAACGCATCTTCGGTCCTACTCGCGACTACGAGTGCAACTGCGGTAAGTACAAACGTATCCGCTACAAAGGCATCGTCTGCGAACGTTGCGGTGTCGAAATCACGGAAAAGAAAGTGCGTCGTGAACGTATGGGACACATCAAACTCGTTGTTCCCGTTGCACATATCTGGTACCTGCGTTCACTGCCAAGCAAAATGGCAGCGCTGCTCGGTATTCCTACCAAAAAACTGGATAGCATCATCTATTACGAAAAGTACATCGTAATGAACCCGGGTGTTTTGGAAGGCGAGAAGATTGGTGACCAAGAGGTTGCTCGTTGCGTCCTATTAGATGAGGACGAATACGAAACACTGCTCAGCCGTCTGCCGGAAAGCAATCAACTATTGGAAGACACCAATCCGGACAAGTTCATCGCTAAGATGGGTGCAGAGGCTATTTACGAACTGCTTTGCCAGCTCGACTTGGACCAACTGAGCTACGAACTGCGTGACACGGCCAACAAGGACAACTCCATGCAACGCAAGCAGGAAGCTCTCAAACGCCTGCAAGTGGTGGAGTCGTTCCGCGCATCCAAAGGCAAGAACCGCCCCGAATGGATGATCCTGCAAGTGATTCCCGTTACACCGCCTGAGCTCCGTCCTCTCGTTCCGCTCGATGGTGGACGCTTCGCTACATCCGACCTCAATGACCTCTATCGCCGCGTTATCATACGCAACAACCGACTGAAACGACTCATCGAAATCAAGGCTCCGGAAGTCATCCTGCGTAACGAAAAACGTATGTTGCAGGAAGCCGTTGACTCCTTGTTTGACAATAGCCGCAAGACTACCGCTATCAAGTCCGAAGCCAATCGTCCTCTCAAATCCCTCAGCGACTCGCTCAAGGGTAAACAGGGACGCTTCCGTCAGAACTTGCTCGGTAAACGTGTGGACTACTCAGCCCGTTCCGTCATCGTGGTGGGTCCTGAACTGAGAATGCACGAGTGCGGTCTGCCTAAAGACATGGCTGCCGAATTGTACAAACCGTTCATCATCCGCAAACTCATTGAGCGCGGACTGGTCAAGACCGTCAAGTCTGCCAAGAAAGTGATTGACCGCAAAGATCCCGTCATCTTCGAGATCCTGGAGCACGTCATGGAGGGACACCCCGTACTGCTCAACCGTGCACCTACCCTGCACCGTCACGGTATATTGGCTTTCCAACCTCGTATGATCGAAGGTAAAGCTATCCAACTGCACCCACTCGCATGTGCCGGTTTCAACGCCGACTTCGATGGTGACCAGATGGCAGTGCACTTGCCTCTGAGCAACGAGGCTATCCTCGAAGCACAACTGCTTATGTTGGGCTCACACAATATCCTTGACCCTGCCAACGGTAACCCAATCACCGTTCCGTCACAGGATATGATTCTTGGTCTGTACTATATTACCAAACCGCGCACGGGCGTGAAGGGCGAAGGCCTCATTTTCTATAGCCCCGAAGAGTGCACCATTGCCCTCAACGAAGGACGCGTAGATATTCACGCTAATGTCAAGATTCGTGTGGGTAACGAGATTATCGAAACCACCCCGGGTCGCGCCATGGTCAATGCCTTTGTTCCGGAGGAAGTAGGCTACCAAAACGTAACCCTGAAGAAAGGTGCTGTCAAAAAGATCATCTCCAAGGTAATCCGTACCTGCGGAGTGGCTCGTACAGCCCAGTTCTTGGACGATATCAAGAACCTCGGTTATAAGATGGCATTCAAGGGTGGCTTGAGCTTCAACCTCAACGACATCCTCGTGCCGGAGGAGAAAGCTGACCTCATCGCCAAAGGTAATGCCGACGTAGAGAACATCACCGAGATGTACAACTTCGGTGAAATGTCCGACGACGAGCGTTACAACAAGGTCTGCGCTACATGGAACGATGTAGATGCCAACCTGAGCAAAATGCTGATGAAGCACATGGAAGAGGCTGACCAAGGATTCAACTCTGTATTCATGATGATGGATTCCGGTGCCCGTGGTTCACAACAGCAGATCAAACAGCTGGCAGGTATGCGTGGCTTGATGGCTAAACCTCAAAAAGCCGGTGTGGCTGACTCTCGTCAACAGATTGAGAACCCGATTATCGCTAACTTCAAGGAAGGCTTGAGCGTGCTGGAGTACTTCATCTCTACCCACGGTGCTCGTAAGGGTCTGTCCGATACCGCTCTTAAGACTGCCGATGCAGGTTACCTGACCCGCCGTCTGGTCGATGTATCGCACGACGTCATCATCAACGAGGAAGACTGCGGTACCCTGCGCGGACTGACAGCTCGCGCTATCAAGCAGAACGACAACGTGGTCGCTTCACTCACCCAACGTATCCTCGGACGCGTTAGTGTTCACGATATACATGATCTGGATGGCAACCTCATCGTGGCTGCCGGAGAAGAGATACGCGAAGCACAGTGCGAGGCTATCGAGGCTGCAGGTATCGAGGAAGTGGAAATCCGCTCGGTGCTGACTTGCGAATCCAAACACGGTGTCTGCGCTAAGTGCTACGGACGTAACTTGGCTACACGACAAATGGTTCAGAAAGGTGAAGCGGTCGGCGTGATTGCCGCACAAGCTATCGGCGAACCGGGTACACAGCTGACTCTGCGAACCTTCCACTCCGGTGGTGTCGCTGGTGGTGCTTCTGTACAAAACTCCTACGCTATCCCACGCGATGGACGTATCGAGATAGACGAACTCCGTACTATCAAGACCGGCAACGGCGATACGATCGTGGTTAGCCGTCTGAACGAAATGCGTCTCGTGGACCCGAACACAGGTGTCGTACTCACTACCTTCAATATTCCTTACGCAAGTAAACTCTTCGTCACCCCGGGCGAGACTTACGCCAAGGGACAACAGGTCTGCGAATGGGATCCGTATAAGGCTTCCTTGGTTATCGAGTTGGCAGGTACACTGCGCTACACCGATGTCATCGAGGGCATTACATCCAAGACCGAAACCGATGACACTACCGGCAAGAAGGAAGTGCACATCACCGACTCTAAGGACAAAACCAAACTGCCTATGGCAAACATTGTGGACCAAGATGGCAACATCCTGCGTTCGTACAACTTGCCCGTTAAGGCCTTGCTGGTTCACGAAGATGGCGCTGAAGTGAAGGTCGGTGACCTGCTCTTCACACAATCACGTGCTATGGGTAACGTCGGTGATATTACCGGTGGTCTGCCACGTGTTACCGAACTCTTTGAGGCTCGCAACCCGTCCAATCCGGCTATCGTGGCTGAGATAGATGGTGAGGTTAGCTTCGGCAAAATCAAACGCGGTAATCGCGAGATCATGGTTACCAGCCGCTTGGGCGAAGTCAAGACTTACCTCATTCCGCTGACCAAACAGATCTTGGTTCAAGAAGGCGACTATGTTCGCGCCGGCGTTGCACTCAGTGACGGTGCCATCACACCGGACGATATTCTGGCTATCCAAGGTCCTACCGCTGTGCAAGACTACATCGTCAACGAAGCACAAGCCGTTTACCGCATGCAGGGTGTGGAAATCAACGATAAACACTTCGAAATCATTGTACGTCAGATGATGCGCAAGGTCGAGATTCAAGAGGCAGGCGATACCACCTACTTGGAGAAACAAATCGTGGATAAACTTGACTTCCTTGAGGAGAACGACCGCATCTGGGGCAAGAAATACATCGTTGACCCGGGCGACTCCGAAGTGCTGCATGCAGGACAAATCGTTACGGCACGCCGACTGCACGACGAGAACTCCAGCCTGCGCCGACGCGACAAGAAACTCGTGGAGGCTCGTGACACACAGTGCGCTACGGCACGCCAAATCCTGCAAGGTATCACCCGCGCTGCTTTGGCTACCAAGTCCTTCATGTCCGCTGCATCCTTCCAGGAGACTACCAAAGTGCTCAACGAGGCTGCTATCCAAGGCCGCGTAGATTACCTCGAAGGCATGAAAGAGAACGTTATCTGCGGTAACCTCATTCCTGCCGGTACAGGACTGAGAGAGTTCCAAAAAATCAGCGTTCACAATGCCGAAGAGTATGCGGCCATCCAGGCCGCTCGCGCTGCCGCTTTTGCGGATGCCGACGATGACGAATAAATTCGCCCGACTCGATACATAAACCAAAATCGCCAACCTTCATCGGGTTGGCGATTTTGTTGTAACTTTTTTCCAGACTTTTCCATGACGTCACCGAGACGTCACCGAGAGACCGGTCATCTGCTTTTATATTTCCAAATCCTCCATAGGTTCTTCTTGCGAAAGGCCTTCACGACCCAGATTCTTGTACTCGTCGGGACGATAGAGGATTTGCACATTCTCGGCTATCACTTCTGTCTTGTGACGGATCTGACCATCCTTTTCCCACGAGCGGGTCTGAAGTTTTCCCTCTACGTATAGTTTCATACCTTTGCGCACAAAACGCTCTGCCCATTCGGCAAGATTGCGCCATAACACGATGGCATGCCAATCGGTCTTTTCGGGAATTTGTGTACCATTCTGCATCGTGTAACCGCGCTCCGTGGTTGTCAAATTGAAATTTGCAATGGCCACGCCACGATCTAAGTAACGCACATCAGGATCATTGCCTACG
>JAGHSR010000108.1 GCA_018065765.1 Candidatus Colicola coprequi | reverse complement strand
GAAGCGCGCGGATATTACCGCCCGGCTCTTTGTACTTAATGGTCAAGATATTGAGCATCTCATTACTTTTCATTTTGCCGATAGCGTTCGTCATTTCCTTGCTAAACTTAGCGCCATCCGTTTTCATGATACGACCACCTGCATACAACTCAAAACTAATGATAGTAAAGGGCAGATTGAGCACACCGTCCGGTCCGTAACTTGCCTCAAGGTGAGCATCTCCAGCAGTAAGGTAACGTTTAGCCATAGCCTCGCTACCATCATACATTTGACCGTTTGAAACAAAGAACGCACTTGGTTTTGGCAGAGGTTTTACTCGGAAAGTCTGCGACCCCATTTGTGTCATACGACCATCCATTTCTGCAGTAACTGCCAAGGTAACTGTTTTAGCACCTGCAGAAGGACGTACAACCCATCCTTCAGCGGATTTGGAGATAGAAGCACCCGTTGCGTTTACTTTTACGCGGTCTGACGGCACGCCGGGCACAGAGATATCATACTTGTTGTCATATCCTGAATAGATGATATCCATATCCTTATTCGAGATGGTAGCGGAGGGGGCACCTACGGTGTATTGTCCCTTGAACATATAGCGTGTTGTGTCGTCCGGTAACAACATATAACCGGTATAGGTTTGCTCTCCCACGCGGCTTGCCACTACGTCATATACGCCATCGGTATATTCCTGACCGTTGATGTAGAATCTAGGAGTCTGGTTGGTATCCACCATTGCAGATACAATGCGAGCGCGATAATGACCACCTTGCATGATATATTCGCCATTGGTAGGCATTACCAAAGCTTCTACAGAGTTGACGACGAAGTCAGAACGACCAGCAGCGGAGAATAGGAAACCTAAGTAGTCATTCTCTGCGATACGAATATCGTTTTGGTATTTGGTCAACATGGCAAATACAGCACCAGCAGGCATTTCCTCAAAGATAGAACGTTCCCAAGCAATGGTTCGACCTTCCTGATCGACAACATCTTCTGTGCTGAACAATGAGTTGTACATATCTGCCTTCAGTTCCCAGTCGTGACGGAATTTCTCATCGTGTGCCATTTTGTTTTTCAGCACTTCAGAGTCAGCAGCCACCATGTATGCGCGATACTCTTCCATACGTTTGCGAAATTCTTGTGCATTGGTGCGTCCGGTTTTGTTACCATTCTCATCCTTTGCCATTTCGTTGAGGGCATATTGGTGAGGTTTGTTGGTATCACTACCATTCTTGACATCCTTAGGCATTTCGGTATAAGATTGTCCCTCCACCATGTTTACCATATCCAATTTGAACTGTTCAATATAATTATAGAACTCGTCGCAGATTTGTTTGTTAGCTTGTGCTATTTTCCACCAATCGCCGTACGCTTTCATGCTACCTTCATCTTTGCTATACGCAGCCATAAAACTATTCATGATATCTTCTGTACGAGCATCGGTTTGCACGATGGACGCTTCCATACTATGACGTAACTTGTTGAAACCATTGAGAATGTCGGCAGATACGTTCAAAGCCAACATGGCGGTCAACACCAGGTACATCATACCTATCATTTTTTGTCTCGGGGTTTCCGGACAGTTTTTTGCTCCACCCATTTCTTGTTGATGTTTACAATTAAACGAATTTTATTTAACAATCTCCTAATTGGGTGATTTATGCCAACGCTGTCAGCATATTGCCATATATCTTGTTCAAATCAGCGATTTGAGCAGCGAGCTTTTTGGTGCCTTCGCAGTAGGTCTGTTGTTCTTGCAATGCTTGTGCAGCAGCAGCCTTCATATTCTCAACACCCTTGGTCATATCAGCAACAGCCGTTGTTTGTGCTTTGTAAGCCTCCACTTGTGATTGAATAGCATTCACTTGCAATTCATAAAGGGAGTTGATAGAACCAAGCTTAGTACCAACTGCATCAATGTTTTGCTGATAAGCCTTCGTTCCGTTGACAGCGTTTTGCATATCAGCAGCAACGGTGGTATAAGAAGCGATAAGTTGAGAAGATTTCTCTTGCAACGCTGCAGCAGTAGCAGCATATTGTCCGGCTGCTTGAGCAGCAGCTTCCGCATTTTCAGTTAGGTGAGAAGTAGCTGTAGCCACTTTGCCAATTTCAGAGAGTTGACCTGCTGTTTGGGCAAGATCATTAATACCTTTTCTCAATGCATCCAAATCTTTTTCGGCAATAGATGGCACATTTGCTCCCGCTGCTCCAGAGGTAGCACCGCCACCGCTACCCAATAAGGTTGGAACAGGTTGAGTTTGCGCTTTAGCTAAACGGTCTTCAGGAGATCCGTATTCCAGCAATTGTGGGAACACGTTTGCCCAGTGGAACTCCTCGTGTGGGTGCTCAAGCACACCGATGATGAACAAGAATGCTTCTGTACACATACCAGCGGTCAGCACAATGCCGGCACCCGGCCAGTGCATAATCTTAAACAATGCACCTACAATAACGACAGATGCACCCACTGAATAGACAACGTTAACAGTGTTCTTACCAGAATAAGAACTGTACCAGCGCATAAATGCGCTTTGATTTTTAGCTTCAGCCATTGTAAAAAAAAGACTTTTATAGGGTTAATATTAATGTTAGTATTCTATTAATTGTTGTTGATTTCGCCAATAAACGAGCGGACACAACGGAATCCGATATATGCACGGCTTTCAAATTGATATTCGTAGGTACGAACACCGCATTGGATGTAGTAACTGATATCTTTCCAACTACCTCCACGGACGACTTTACATTTCATGACAGCAGGGTCATCTTTACGAGCCATATATTGGAAATCGGGGTTCACATCACTCACGTAGGTATTGGATGAAGGCTGAAAAGCAGAAGCCGTCCATTCAGCCACATTGCCTGCCATATCAAACAAACCAAAATCATTAGGGCGGAATTGTGCCACCTTCATTGTCATGGTTCCTGTATCGTCGTTGTAAGCACCGCGATAGGGCTTGAAGTTAGCCAAGAAACATCCTTTGGCATCACGAGCATAGTTGCTCCCCCATGGATACATAGCCATGCGACGTCCACCTCGAGCTGCATATTCCCACTCAGCCTCAGTAGGGAGACGATAAACGTGTGCAGGAACGTTGACATTAGTACGGTACAACTGCGTACGCCAGTGACAGAAAGCGTGCGCCTGCTCCCATGTTACTCCCACTACAGGGTATTCCGCATATCCAGGAAAACTGAAGTATCCGTGAAGCATAGGATCATTGTAGGCATATTGGAAATCACGAATCCATACCATAGTATCGGGATACACACTAATAATCTTATTCGTAATCAAGTCACTGGGCTCACGCAGGGGACGTACGATAGTACTATCACGAATCCACCCCTCCTCGTCAATCCACGAAGAATCCACACGAGCCTCGGCACCGATTGGGTATTTGCCTTTTGCCACATCAAACTTGTTGTGAGGTAACTGTGCCTGATCGTAGTTCATCCAATGATAATTGTAATGTAAATCGATAGTACGCAATGAGCCATCTGAATAGAACATAGGTGCCAATGCTTCTACGACTTCTTCGTCATGACTATTCCAAGGAAGAGCCTTTTTCCAGTTGATGGCATAATTCTCCTCATCGAAATCATCATAACGTGACTGAATAGCATAATCTGTCAAG
The DNA here is from genome assembly GCA_018065765.1 of Candidatus Colicola coprequi. Classification (GTDB taxonomy): domain Bacteria; phylum Bacteroidota; class Bacteroidia; order Bacteroidales; family Paludibacteraceae; genus Colicola; species Colicola coprequi. The sequence goes on along the minus strand of JAGHSR010000108.1, from coordinate 20,418 downwards.
CCTGCATCAACCAAGCGGGTATAGGCGATAGAGTCGCGAACCCAATTGACAAACTGACGATACTCATTGTTGGTGATTTCAGTTTCGTCCATCCAGAACGCATTAACCGTCACCATAACCACGTTGTCAGGCTGACCAAAAATAGCTGATTGCGTATTTTCACCCATCATGAACGCACCCTTCTTGATATAGACCATACCATAAGGATTAGCTTCTTTGAAATCACCACTCTTGGTTGCACCTACCAACTCGCCCGCAGTGTGCGTGCATGAGGCTAATACAGCAGCCATTGCTACAATAGATAGAATTTTTGCAATTTTCATATCTTTTATTTTATTTGTGTCGTTGTTTATAAATATCGTACGCTTTTATACTTATTCATGCGTTTAGGTTTGAGAATATTCAATCCGTATGCCAAATAAATCTCATGCGATCCGTACGAACCCCTGATTAGGTTGTTGGCAGGTAGTTCGTAGGTGTATCCCAATTGCAGTCCACTCACTATATCCACACCCAATAGTATGTTCACACTCCCCGCGATTCGATAGCCCAAACCGAAACGGTAACGTTCTTTGAGTTCTGCCAACATAGTCACATTCACATCCCAGTTGGCAAAATCTGTCATCATCATCAGGCTGGGTTTAAGCACCCAATTTCTATTCCTCATCCGCCAATTGTAACCTCCAGCCGCATAGAGTGTACCCACCATTTTGATTTCACTTTGGTCACTCCACTTAAGTTTCGGTTGTGTCATGTGGCTATAACTGATTCCCGCCCACCATCTTGGAGCAGAATAGTAGATACCAACTCCCATATCAAACCCCATGCCGGATGATCCTTTTTCGCCATTGCCTTTTGGAATCAGTTCATCGCTTTCACTAAAGAAACCGCCATCCTGTAATTCCGAAGGTATCTGACTGAGGTTCACACTATCTGTCTGGAAACTTAGATTGGCAAAACCCAAGTCCACTCCAGCAGACAAATATCCGCTACCCAACTTGTGGCGATATGCATATTGCACATAGAAGGTTTGGCTTCTGAACAATCCATACATATCGTTTAAGAATCGCGCGCCTACCGCATGTTTCGTCTTTCCAATTACAAATGGCGACGAAAATGTGAAATATGTGGTCATAGGTGCATTGCGCATTCCTGTAAATTGCATACGATGCATACCCGCCACTCGCATCAAATCGCCATCTCCTGCCGCTGCAGGATTATAGGTAGTTTGTAAAAACATATAGTGTCCTAATTGAGGATCGGTCTGGGCATTCACGTAGCCCAATGACACCATCACAACGCACAACAGAACAACATATCGTTTCACAAAGTATTTCGTTTTAAATCCATCTGTCCTAACAAGTATCAATACTCTTCTTCATCAAAGAAGTAATCATCATCACGCGTAGGATAGTCAGGCCAAATATCCAAGATGCTCTCATAAACTTCCTCATCTTCATCCTCCAGCTCATTGAGGTTCTCAACGACCTCCATAGGTGCCCCTATGCGCGTAGCATAATCAATCAATTCATCCTTGGTTGCAGGCCAAGGTGCATCAGCCAAACTCGCTGCCAAATCCAACGTCCAATACATAGTTAATAACAGGTTTTTAGATTAATATTTTACGCCCTTTTATGATAGCATATCTAAATTAGCGTGCAAAAGTACAATATTTTTTTTTACTATGCAAATATTTTTGTAATTTTCTTACTTTTTCCAATAAAAGGGTGTAATTTTAGCTCTTTGAGTTTCTATTTGTGCCTTCAAAAACCAGTAATCGCTCAGTCGGTTGACCCATTGCACACACAACTCGTTGATTCCATCTATTTGCCACATTGCCCGTTCCAATCGTCGGGTGACAGTCCGACACACATGGCAAAGTGCGATGGACTCGCTACCTCCGGGTAGGACAAAAGCATGTTGAGGTTGGACCATAGCTTGCATTTCATCCATCCATTGTTCCAATTGAGTCACATCGATTTGATTAATCCACTCGCCTTCAGCGCCCGCGAGGTAAGCACCTAAGTTAAAGAGTTTGTTTTGTACCCATGCAAATTGCTGGTCGTCAAGTTTGGAGCGTAGTAGCCCCACCACGCTATTTAATTCATCGGCTGTTCCGTACGCGGCAATACGTACATCCGTTTTGCTGACACGCTGTCCATTGGCGAGAGATGTTTGTCCCTTGTCGCCTGTTTTGGTATAAATCTTCATGGCTAGATATTTTTTCTACAAACGCAATTTATAGTGTTTTTTGAGGTAGTGATGATCAAAGAATATAACCCCACAGTCGTACAAATCCATGGTTGCGGTGACATCGTCACGATGTTTGATTTGCTGCCAAGCCTCGTTCATTTCGCGTGAATGATGGATGTCGTCCATTATCACGATTGAATCATCGCGCACATATTTAGCTATTTGGTCAAAATAGTGCAATGTAGCTTCTCGGGTATGGTTGGCATCTATGAGCGCCAAACTCACGTGCGCGTGCGCGATATTAATTAAGGTATCAGCCAATGAATCATCTATGTTTGCTTCCACACAAGTTACATTTTCGATGCCCAATTGCTGCCAATTTTGTTTAGCAACTTCGATTATGTCGTGGCTTCCATCCATAGTAATAACCTGATTTCGCGCATCGGGCATTGCCAAATAGGCAGTAGAGATACCCAAAGAAGTGCCAAGCTCCAAAATAGTTAAGGGCTCATTGGAGTGCTTGTTGTTGTACTGTTGAGACAGGAAATTGACCAATCGAAAATAAATCTGTCCTTCTCTCATAGAACAGAGGGAAGTTCGAGCAATATCCTGCACCTTTTTCTCGCCTGAACAACCGGTGCCGTAGTCATTCGTATGAACCAGTTTAGAGGTATGCAACATAGCGTTTCGTTGCTGCTCAATAGACTTCCAAGCATAATAAGAGTTGGTGTCATACAGGAGCATTCGCACGATATAGAACAAGTAAGGAGAATGAACGCCTTCTCCTCTTGTGTTCCACGCTGTCAGTCTATGCATGGCAAAACTTGCTGCTCGATATAGCACTTGTGATAAACGCATGCAATACAAATTTGGTACAAAAGTACTGCTATTATTTGACTTATGCAAACATTTTTGCAGATTTTAAATATTCGGTTTGCAGAAGTGAGTTTTTTGTTGTACCTTTGTGGCGAAATTGGTTGGAAGGCGGTTGTGAGCCCAAGACCGTAAACATTTGTAGGTTTATTAACAAAAAAAGGGGGAAGTTTATCCCCAAAGGCAAAATGATTAACATTACTTTAGAGGACGGTAGTCACCGTTCATTCGACAATGCAGAAGTGAAACATGCTTTTTGGCACACTTCGTCACACCTGATGGCAGAAGCCCTTCAGGAGCTGTATCCAGGTATCCAATTTGGTATTGGTCCTGCTATTGAAAATGGTTTTTACTACGATGTTATGCCTCCTGAAGGTGTAGTTATCACCGATGCTTGTTTTGCAGACATAGAAAACAAGATGATGGAATTGCATCAAAAGAAAGAAGAGCTCGTAAAGAAGTCCATTTCGAAGGCAGATGCCTTGAAACAGTTTGCTGCATGGGGGCAAAATTACAAGTGCGAACTCATCAACGATTTGGAAGATGGCACAATCACGACATATACGCAAGGAGCATTTACAGATCTCTGCCGTGGTCCACATATCGCTTCGACTGAGCCCATCAAAGCCGTTAAGATTCTTTCCGTGAGTGCTGCATACTGGCGTGGCGATGAAAAACGCCCTATGATGACGCGTATTTACGGCATTACTTTCCCAAAGAAATCAATGCTGGACGAGTATCTGGCTCTATTGGAAGAGGCTAAGAAACGTGATCACAGAAAGATAGGGAAAGAGTTAGACTTGTTTATGTTCAGCGAGATGGTGGGGAAAGGTTTGCCTATTTGGTTGCCCAAGGGAACAGCCCTGCGCATAAGACTGGAAGATTTCCTCAAGAAGATACAAAAGCGTTATGGCTATCAACAAGTCATTACTCCGCATATTGGTAGCAAGAACTTATATATCACATCCGGTCACTGGGACCACTACGGCAAGGATAGTTTTCAGCCTATCACCACGCCTGAGGAAGGTGAGGTATATCTGCTCAAACCCATGAACTGTCCTCATCACTGTGCCATATACAAAAACAGTCCACGCAGTTACAAGGATCTGCCTTTCCGCTGCGCTGAGTTCGGAACAGTGTATCGTTATGAGCAGTCGGGCGAGCTACACGGATTGACTCGTGTACGTAGTTTCACACAAGATGACGCCCATATCTTCTGCCGTCAGGATCAAGTGAAGCAGGAGTTCATCCGTGTGATGGAGATTATACAAATCATTTTCCGTGCTCTCAATTTTGAGAACTTCGAGGCGCAGATATCGCTGCGTGACCCTAATAATCACACAAAATACGTAGGCAGTGACGAGGTTTGGGAGCAGGCCGAGAATGCCATTCGTGAAGCATGCAAAGAGATGAATTTGCCTGCTACCGAAGTAACCGGTGAGGCGGCTTTTTATGGTCCCAAGCTTGACTTTATGGTAAAGGATGCTTTAGGACGTCGTTGGCAATTGGGTACTATACAAGTGGACTACAACCTGCCGGAGCGTTTTGAGTTGGAGTATGTAGGCGAAGACAATCAAAAGCATCGTCCTGTGATGATTCACCGTGCGCCATTTGGTAGTATGGAGCGCTTTGTGGCTGTACTGATAGAGCATACTGCAGGTAAGTTCCCATTGTGGCTCACACCTGACCAAGCAGTTGTTTTGCCTATTTCGGAGAAGAGCAACGAATACGCATACAAGGTTCGTGAGATGCTGGAACAACAAGATATTCGTGTACTGGTGGATGATCGTGATGAGAAAATCGGTCGCAAGATTCGCGACAACGAGCTCAAACGTATTCCATTCATGCTGATTGTAGGCGAGAAAGAAGCGCAGGAAGGTCTGGTTAGCGTTCGTCAGCAAGGTGCTGAGGAGAAAGGTCAGATGACTATTCAAGATTTCGCAGACATGGTCAAGAAAACCGTGGACGAGCAAATGAACGCATACTAAGAGTTCTTGGTTCCGTAAATAAAAATACCGCTCTAAAGATGATTGAGAGCGGTATTTTTATTGGTTATAGTTTTGTAAGCCCCAGTCCAGGACCGATTGGTAAAACGAGTTTACCATCGTTGAGTGTAACACCTCGATACAAATCGTTGGTAATGAGTAGGTTGCCATCAAGGTCAGCAAAGTCAACAGCCGGAGAAAGATGTGCGGCTGCTGTGACAGCACAGGATGTCTCGGTCATACACCCAATCATCACTCGCATGCCTTCTGCACGCGCATAGTTGATCATACGCCACGCTTCGCGAATACCCGTACATTTCATTAGTTTTATATTGATGCCCGAAAAAACACCTTTTATCCGCTTGATATCGCGAAGACGCTGCACGCTCTCGTCAGCAAAAATAGGCATCGGACTACGCTCCGTAAGCCAAGCTATGTCGTCCAAGCGATCAATGGGCATAGGTTGTTCTGCCATTAGTACCCCTTGCTCGTGTAGCCAATGGAGCATGTCAAGTGCTTGTTCTCGATTGCGCCAACCTTGGTTAGCATCTACAACAAGCGGAAGGTCTGTAACCGAGCGAATAGCTTGTATCATCTCGCGGTCAGTATCGCGCCCTACTTTCACTTTGAGAATACGGTATTTGCCCAACGCCTCACGCGTCTTCTCTCGCACTACATCCGGTGCATCAATACCAATAGTAAAAGAGGTGGCAGGTGCTTTGCCGGCACTCAAACCAAGCATTCGATATAGTGGAGTGCCTGTTATTTTGCCTACGAGGTCGTGAAGGGCAATATCAATGGCTGCCTTGGCAGGAGCGTCACCTTCGGAAAGCGAATCGACATAGGTAAGAACTTCGTCAATTTCTGTAGGGTCGGAGAATCCGGATAAATCAACCTTACTTAGAAAGGCACAAACGGAATCTTGCGTGTGACCAAGATAGGGGGGCATGGATGCTTCACCATAACCTACCAACCCATCGTATGACAGACAAACCTGTACAGTAGGCGTAGTGGTTCGCGAGTACGATGCCACCGTGAACGTGTGCGCCAGAGAGAGGTCGTACTTGTACCACGAGAGTGTCATCTTCCCGGAATGCGAAGTGTGTTTCTTAGATTTGCTAACAGACTTCCTTTCGGTTGCTTCCAACAAGAGATTGGGGGCAAGAACCAAAGCAGTTACTCCCGCCAAACTGCGTTTAATAAATTCGCTTCGTAACATACAAATTCTATTCCATTTCGTTTAGACGCTGCAAACACTTTTGCAACGACTCCGTCCAGTGAGGAATTTCTATCCCAAAAGTGGCTTTGATTTTGGCTTTATCCAGCACGGAGTAGTGGGGACGAGGGGTGCGATAAGCGTATTCGGAGGACAAGATAGGTTGCACTGCAACCTGTTTGCCCGCTTGGCGCATAATCTCGTGAGTAAAGTCAAACCACGAGCATACACCCTCGTTGGTGAAATGGTAGATACCTGCATGCCATTGCTCTGACTCAACAGCAGCAAAAATAGCCGTAGCCAAATCTGCCGCATACGTAGGTGTACCTATCTGGTCAAACACCACACGCAGCGTCGAATGGTCCTGAGAGAGACGAAGCATGGTTTTGACGAAGTTATTACCAAATGGAGAGTACAACCATGCGGTACGAATGATGATAGCATCCTGGCAAATGGTTTGCAAGACTTGCTCTCCCTGCAGTTTGGTTCTGCCGTAGGCTGTACGTGGTGCCACCGGGTCGGTTTCACGGCAAGGCTGGTGCTCATCACCGGAGAAGACATAGTCGGTGGAGATATGTACAATACGAGCACCATACTGAGCCGCTGCCTTAGCCAAACACGCCACACCATCGGCATTGATGCGAAGTGCAGTAGGTTCATCGTCCTCAGCACGATCCACATTGGTGTAAGCAGCACAATTGACGATACAGTCTATATGTTGTTCGTTCACCAAAGCGGCGACTGCGGCTTCATCGGTAATGTCCAACGAATAAGTTGGCGTATTATCCACAGCCATGACATCGGCAAAAAAGTATTGATGTTGCGGATGCGAGAGACTGAGCAGTCGCATCTCCGTACCGAGTTGGCCGTTAGCACCTGTAATGAGTATATTCATGTTGTCAGTTCTTAAAAAGGATTATCAAGGTCACGAAGCAGGGGATGATGGCAGTCTTTGTCACTGCGTATCATCTTATCAGCAGGAATTTGCCAATCGATGGCTATATCCGGATCTGTCAGCAGAACGCCACCATCTGACTCAGGATGATACAGGTTGTCACACTTGTAAGAGAAAACAGCTTTCTCACTCAGCACACTAAATCCATGCGCGAAGCCGCGAGGAATAAAGAATTGGCGATGGTTGTCTGCCGATAGTTCCACAGCGAACCACTGTCCAAATGTTGGACTCTGCTTACGCAAATCCACAGCCACGTCCAGTACGCAACCTTCGGTGCAAGTGACCAGTTTGGCCTGCGTGTAGGGTGGACGCTGAAAATGCAAACCACGCACCACACCGTAGCATGAGCATGACTGATTATCCTGCACAAACTGTGCCGTGATACCTGCCTCACGATAGCGTTGTTCGTTGTACGTTTCCACAAAGTACCCCCGTGCATCCTCATACACTTTGGGTTCAATCACCAATAATCCCTCTATGGGAGTAGTAATAATATTCATTGAACTTACCATTTATGGGTGTTCTAATCATTTCTTTGACACCCTTTGTTTTTCGTGGCAAAATTACAATATTTTTCGTGATTATACAAATTTTTTGACAAAAAAACAAAAGTGTGTCAAAACAGTCACACTTTCTTCCCTTTTGAATTGTGTCAAAAAGTCAAGGAAAAGCCACACCCCCCCCTGTCAAGTGTCGAGAGAGGGTCGAGAGAGAGTCGAGAGAGAGTCGGCTTTATAAGCCAAACAATAGATTGTTTTGTATAGCTTTAGATATGACACTACAAATAATCCTGGTAGGCGGATTGATAAAAATCGAACCAATGGTGTGTCATTTGCCGGTAGCGTTGCCAAAAACGTGCATCGTGCATCTTACCATCGCGCCAGCCGGTGAAGATATGATGGAAAGAACGATAGACAGCCACATCTGCCTGACGAGCACAACTGAGAATGGAAGGCTTGCCTTCTACACCTCGAAACAGCACTTCGGTGGAGAAATATTTAGACGAATTACCACCAAGATTATGCAACGAGAAAACATATTGGTTCTTGATACGCATAGCGGCATCACCAAGTGGACTGTGTCCGCCATTCTGCGCCGCAGCCTGCACGCATGCAGGCAGGATATTCTCTTCACCCACCATCAAGGGTAGTGCCATAGTGCAAGCAGGATAGCCCAGTAGTGTCCACATGACAGTATGCAATGGATTTTCACCCGGCCGAACACCTTCAATAACGATGGAAGCAGATGTCATTCTACGCGGGATAAAATTCATATCCGGTGCCATGCGAGGAGCATTGGTGGCGTTGTAGTTCACGCCCATAACTTCGTGTCGATAACTACGTGAAAGCGAATCAAAGAGAAAACGATGGTCCAGACCTTGAGCCAGCAGCGATGGATTCTCTCTCATGACTGCAGAAGCAGTTTGATAGCGCTCGTATCCCATACCCTCGTTTTCACGGCCGGAAAAAGAGAAATTGGTTACCACACGGTAGCCGGCAGGTTCCTTATTGACATCAAACTTAGTCCACTCAAAATTATTAACCTCGTAGTATGCCGCTCCACCGGCAGCATCAATCACACCAAAATTAGCTTCCACACCAAGCGGCTTGACATAACCGTTATGATCCGGAGTAAGCAGACGAGTGAGCATAGACTCAAAATCTGCCGTTGTTCGACATGACTGCAACGCCAAACGCATGATTACGCCCTCTTGATCCATAGGGCAGTTGAGTGTATCGCGCCGTAGGTTGTAGGATGCCGTATTCATAATACTGAAGCCCGCTTCGTTGGTTCCTGTCCACACACTACCATCGGTATCGGGAACATTGACCAGCCCTATGAAGGCAAGCGTTGAGTCGGTATGAGCAAAATAGTCGATACGATTGTCAAGTGTACCTGTATCACGGTGTTTGAGCATTACAGGACGGCCATCGGCAGTAGCGCGACCGCTGATGATAAGCGACGTGCAGGCAAATGAAGTTGTAGCACAGATAATAAAAATGAAAGAAAGGAGTGATTTTTTCATGGTGCAAAAAATTCTTTTGGCTGCAAAGGTACAAAAAAACAGACAGCCTTGCAAGATTTTTTTGAGATTTTTTCGTTTCTTTTTGGTCAGTCCAAAAAAAAGCAGTACCTTTGCGCCGTCTATTGAGTTAGCGCCGCGATGGTGGAATAGGTAGACACCCAAGACTTAAAATCTTGTGTCCAGCAATGGACGTGCCGGTTCGACCCCGGCTCGCGGTACGACAGGAACAAAAGAAAGCGACAATATTCATTGCCGCTTTCTTTGCTCTTTATTGCAAGTGTTTCTTTCCGTTACTAATCACCACTCCCCGATAGGTCTGATTAATAGGTATTCCCAACAGGTTATAGGCAGGCGCATCATCCGTTGCGTTTGTTTGTTCCAGGGATGTTTCTTCGTATTTCTGGCGAACCACCCATAGCTGCAGTTCATCCCACGATATCATCACTATTGCGTCCAAGGTACAAACCCTGTCGGGGGTGATACCTGCATTAAATTTATCCACGCAAGAGACGCCATTCAGTCGATTGTTTTCATCTATGGTTACTTGTGTCAGGCGCACATAGCGGCATACGTCAGCCGAGTCAATCGTCACGACAGTTTCCGGTTCACACATCCCATGGCTTTGTATGGAAAAAGCGTTATAGGGGGCTAACTCGGGTACACCATAATAATTACTAAACCGTCCCACCACTCCCGTCAGCACATCCCCTGTCTTCACATCTGCCCCATAGCGTTTACCGGAAGCCCCGTCGCCATTATCATAAATCAGCATAGATCCTGTTTCATCCCGCACAAAAATGTAGGTATCAAATTTCTTGGTAACCACCACAGGTTGCAGATAAGCGGTGGCATAGTCCGGCATAGCAACAGCCTCTGCTATCTTTATGGGCTGAATGGCGGTTAGCAGTACCGAAACTTCCATCCTTACCATTCCGCTCTCCAGCACCAATGTATCGCAATACTTGCCGGGGTTCTTAACCTTGTAAGAAAGAGTCAGGTTGTCGCCATCACGGTCTAAAAGTTCCGATGAAACCGAGAAAATAGACGACCTACCCTTGATGTAAGCATGTATATCTTCGCTCAAGCGATTGGCATTAACGGTGATGGTTTTGCTACCTGTTGTTTCTCCGTTCATAACAATGGTACCGAACTGAACCAATGGGGCTATAATGACAGCCGAATCGGAAGCAATAGGAGCTGTCTCACGATAGATACACACAGGTGTTTGCGAGCCTTCGGTCTGATAGCAGGCAAACAAAGTGGGCGAATTGGATGCGTTGTACTGGAGATACTTACCCAATGAATTGCCCAAATTCATAATGGTGGCTGTTCCATCCGGTTGAACCGATATAGACCAATAGCCATAATTGCCATACGTACCGCCGTCATAAACAGAAGTCCACAGGGCAAGTTTGTTTTTGGTACGACCGCCATTTGCCACCAAATATGCCTCCTCGTAGCGGATTTCATCTTGAATAATCCATGCCGTTTGCCCATTGAGCGTAGTCCGGTGAAGTGTATAGATAGCCTCATCATTGGTTCCTATCGACGTTCTGTCCGGTGTATAGACTCCCTTGATGGCATGAATATTATTTTGGCTGACCGTTTCGTCGAAGTACCCCATGATATAGGGTACGCCTTCTTTTTTCACGCCAATGATGATTTGGTCGGAATCCTGCAATTGTTTCACATCGGTAACTAGTTCAAAACGGGAACGGAGGAACTCTCCGCCTCCTCCCTCTTCGGCACGGATGGTGACAGATGAGAGATAAATCGAATTTTTAGTACATACGACCGAGAAGGATATGTTTCCCGTTTGCTGTTCAGGCAAAACAATCGTAATATCATGGTTGGCGGTGGATATACTCAGTACCGAATCAATCGGTTCATTGTTCCCCACCTGCACACGAATAGAACCAGCTCCTTTGGTGGTAGTGGCATAGTTGAATGTCAAACGGCGAACGGATGTAAAACTGCGAACAGATGTAGCGCCTGCCCCCGAATAAGCAGATGTCACCTTGGCACCCGTCTGAAAATTGGGGTTGGTACTGCTCTCGTACCCGAAAGCATCTTTTTGACTAATCCAACCATCTGTTTTTAGATCTGTTTTATCCGTTCCCACACGGCTTGTCCAAGTGGCGGAAGTAAATGTGTACGTAGTCATTCCGGCATGTAGGCAGAGCACGCTGATTAGGAACAAAACAAGTGTTGAAATGCGTTTTATCGTCATAATTATTGTTTAAAGAAGGCCCTTATAAGGAATTGATATATTCGACAGCCTGCACGATTTGGTCGTCCAGCACGATATGGTCCGGAACCGGGGTTCCTATCTGTGTCAACAAGGTAAAACGGATTTGCAGATGGCCGTTGAGATCAAGGCTGTTCTTCTTGTCATTTCGCATACACGCAAGCAGGCCGTACATATCTTTGCATGTGCATTGCGGGCGTCCATAATAGCGGAGCATAACTGAGGTAAGCAGTTGCAAGGGCTTGCGATTCATACCTAGCAGGGTTACACTCAGATAGAGAGCTCCTATCAGACCATACATAACGGCATAGCCGTGTGCAATGGGGTGTTGTTCGGTCAGGCTCATTTCCTCCAAGGCGTGTCCGATGGTGTGCCCCAAATTCAACACTTTGCGCTTGCCTTGTTCGAAAGGATCCTCTGTTACAATAGATCGTTTGACAGCAAGAGCATGTTTTGCCAGATGAAAAACTTCAGAGACATTGGCAGTAGATTCCATGTAGTTCTCCAAGCAGGACAGCGACTTGAGAAAAGTGCTTTCGCAGTCAAGCAACAAAGTCTTGATAAGTTCCGCGTAACCGGACAAAAACTGCTGAGTGGGCAGTGTATCCAGCCAATCGGGCAACATGATGGTATCAATAGGCGGGTAAAACACCCCCACACTATTCTTGTATATCACACCATCTTCAGCAGGAAAATCAATGGCTGTCTTACCACCGGAGGATGCATCCACCATTGCGAGTAAGGTGGTGGGAATGTTGACATAAGCAATGCCGCGTTTGTAGGTGGCCGCAGCAAAACCTCCCATATCTGATATGACACCTCCCCCAATACAAATGAGAACGGCATGTCGCGTGGCATTACGCGACAATAGAAACTGCCATATTTTCCCGATGGAATCGATGTTTTTTATATTTTCGTCCGCATCCATCAACAACACTCCTCCGGGTGCTAACGCTTTGAGTTGAGAGAGCAAATCGGGATACAAAGGCAACAAATGATTATCTGCCAACACAAACCGCTCGTGGGAGGAATACGATGAAAATCTGGAGTCTAACGAAAGTAAATTCATATATTTTTGGGATTTCGCTTGCAAAGGTACAATTTTTTTTGTAATTTTGCGCTCTAATTTGTAAAATTATGAAGAAATTTGTTGTTTTAGTTGTATTTTCGTTATTCAGCGTAGGGCTTATGCAAGCTGAAGACGTTGTTTATTTGACTACGGATTATTTCAAGACGTACATCTTTGATTACACCAAAGAAAAGGAGTGGAAATACAAGGGGGATAAACCTTGTGTGATAGACTTTTACACCACATGGTGTGGTCCATGCAAACGTTTAGCGCCCATTATGGAGGAGCTTAGTCAGTTATACTGCGAGCAAGTTACGTTTTACAAAGCTGACACTGAGAAAGAACGCGAACTGGCATACATATTCAACATCAGCAGTATTCCTCAAGTGCTATACATCCCCACCAAGGGTCAACCCATGCTCCTAAAAGGATTATATCCTAAGGAACAGATTGTTAGCATTATTGACGAATTTCTATTAGGCAAAAAAACAGGAATAAAATGAGTGTAGAATTTGTTCTTTTAGTACTTTCTCTGCTATTTTTTGCAAGTATTATTACCGATAAAATCGGCAATAAATTTGGTGTACCGGCTCTGCTGTTATTCTTAGCAGTGGGTATGTTGTTTGGTCCTGACCTCTTAGGAGATGTGATGGGGACAAGCAATTTCGATGGTATTTTGAGTATTGGTGCTGCACAAGCATTGGGTACTGTGGCATTATGTATCATATTGTTCTCCGGCGGCATGGATACCAAGTTGTCGGACATACAGCCTGTGATGGCCCCCGGTGTCACATTAGCCACGGTAGGTGTATTGCTGACAGCAGCCATATCGGGTGTAATCATCTACTGGATTTTCGGTTGGATAGAAGCCCTTACTACCATCAGTTTGGCAACTGCCCTGCTGATAGCTGCCACTATGTCCTCAACCGATAGTGCAAGTGTATTCTCCATTCTACGAACCAATGGGGTTAAGTTTAAGCACAATTTGCGTCCGTTGTTGGAGTTGGAGAGTGGTGCCAACGACCCAATGGCATATATACTCACCATTACGCTGATTGGCATCGTCACGGGTATAGACAAAGACACCACAGCACTAAGTATCACGCAAAACATACTGATTCAATTGGTAATGGGTGGTGTGATGGGTTTGGCGTTCGGCAAAGTGGTAGTATGGTTGCTGAGAAAAGTACAACTGACCAATGAGAGTCTATATCCCATCATGGTACTGACGGCATGTATTTTCATCTTTGCAGCCACATATTACCTTAATGGGAACCCCTATTTGGCCGTGTATATAGGCGGTTTGATTATCGGCAATAGCAAGTTTACCCGTAAGCGGCAGACCAAAAGTTTCTTTGACGGTCTAACATGGCTGAGCCAACTGGTCATGTTCCTTATGTTGGGTTTGCTGGTGAAGCCTCACGAGTTGATTCGTTTGGAGGTTTGGATACCTTGTCTGGTTATCAGCATTGTCATGATTTTTATAGCCCGTCCGCTGAGTGTATTCTTATGTATGATTCCGTTTAAGCAGTACAAGACACAGGATAAGCTGCTGATTAGTTGGGTAGGACTCAAAGGGGCAGTCCCCATCATCTTTGCCATCTTGTGTGAAGCCAATGGTGTAGCGCATGCTGACTTGATATTCAATGTTGTATTTGCCTGCACGATTGTTTCGCTTATAGCACAAGGCACCAGTTTGGGCAAGGTGGCACATAAACTGCGTTTGGCAGAACCGGCAGAGGTAGAGCATAAGTTGGTGCACTTTGATATTGATTTTCCGGAAGAAGTGGAGTCATCCACCCACGAGACATTGGTAACGGAAGAACTGATCAAAAACGGCAATCATCTCAGAGACTTGGCTATACCCCAAAAGACATTGGTTATTATGGTTCGTCGCGGGGATAGTTATTTCGTGCCAACAGGTCAAACTGAGTTGCAGATAGGAGATTACCTGCTTGTAATAAGCGATGACGACTCCCAAAAAGCAATACAAGAGATGGAAGACGAGGAGGATTGGATCAAAAACGAATGGCGAATACGTGTTGTGACCGATACCGTTGGGCTCATGAAAGAGAAGTGGCAACAACTGATAGACAACGGCAAACAAGAACACCCCTAAAGACTAATAAGACAATAATATGAAAACTATCTTTCTTACAGGTGCCACAGGCACTATGGGTTGGGCAGGAGTACAGGAGATCATCCGCTATCCGAAACAATATCACCTGCGTATCATAGCCCGTCCCAGTCAGAAGAACAAGGATAAACTGAAGGATTTTTCCGATAAAATCGAGATTATTTGGGGAGATTTGACATGTTACGAGGACGTATTGCGAGGAGTTTCAGGTAGTGATATCGTGCTGCATGTAGGTGGTATGGTGTCACCACAAGCAGACTACCGTCCCACGCAAACACGCAAAACCAACATCACAGCCGCAGAGAACATCACCAAAGCCGTGTTGGCTCAAGGTGATAAGCAACCCAAAGTGGTGTATATAGGTTCAGTAGCCCAAATGGGTGATCGTCGCGAGCCTCTCCATTGGGGACGAGCCGGTGATCCCATTTGCATATCAGCATACGACCATTATGGTATCACCAAGGCGATGGCTGAACGAATTATTACGGGTTCGGGCATTAAGTCTTGGGTAAGCCTTCGTCAGTCGGGCATTTTGTACCCTGCTATCCTAAAGAATTACGACCCCATCATGTTTCACGTGCCCATACGTGGCGTATTGGAATGGGCGACGGTAGAGGATAGTGGACGTTTGCTGGAGCGTGTATGTCGCGACGAGGTGCCTAATGAGTTCTGGAATCGCTACTACAATATCGGCTCGGGAGAGCAGTATCGCATATCCAACTACGAGTTTGAGTGTTTATTGCTCAAGTCAATAGGTTGTCCTAAACCGGAAAAGATATTCAATGCCAAGTGGTTCACGACACGTAATTTCCATGGTATGTGGTATATAGATGGCGATGTATTGGAGAATTACCTACATTTCCGCGCCAATGTACCCATCGAGGACTACTTCCGTCAGATGGCCAAGTCCGACACATTACCCACAGGGCTGAAATTTGCCGTTCGCAGCAAGTTGGTTTATCTGTCGCATTTGGTGCCCCATATCGTCAAACTTGCCATGTATGCGATGGCTATGTCCAAGGAGCATGGCACGCAATGGTGGATAAAACACAATAAGGAGCAGCGCATAGCTGCCTACTACGGTTCGATGGATAAGTATAAAAGTATCCGGCCATGGAGTCAAACAGATCTTAGTCACAATAGTGAGCAGGCAGTCATTCTGGATCACGGTTATGACGAGAACAAGCCCATGGAAACATTTACCATTGAGGACATGCAGCGTGCCGCAGCTTTTCGTGGCGGAAAGTGTCTCTCCACAACGATGGAACAAGGTGATTGGGACACGCCGTTGGAATGGCAATGTGCCGAAGGACATATATTCCAAGCATCGCCTCGCCTGATACTGCTGGGTGGGCATTGGTGTCCAGACTGCTTCCCATGGCCGTACAAAGGGGATAAAAACTACCATCCATGGGAATGGGATAAGGAGGCCAAACGCAATCCGTTCTTCGCTCAACTATGGGCACCTCTCCACGACGAAGATGAGGATAATGTATATGGTTGTGAAGTATTTGATGGATGGGAAAAGTAGGCAGATAGCAAGGGGAAATAAGAAACAAGAGGGGATTAAAAAATTATGTATTTTGATGAATTAGCATTATCGGATGGGGTGTTGGATGCCCTATGGGATATGCATTTTGACGTGTGTACACCCGTTCAGGAGCAAACGATACCTGTGATTTTGCAAGGGCGGGACGTGATATCTTGTGCCCAAACAGGTACTGGTAAGACAGCAGCGTATATACTGCCGTTGTTGACAAATCTGGAGTTTGACGGTCATGACTCAAGCAAGCTCAATGCCATTATCATGGCGCCGACACGCGAGTTGGCACAACAGATTGACCAGCAGATGGAGGGATTCAGTTTTTATGTTCCCTTCTCCAGTGTAGCCATTTATGGCGGCAATGATGGTGGTGCGTGGGGCACGCAGATTAACGGATTGCAACGCGGAGCCGATATTGTGATTGCCACACCGGGTAGGCTACTGAGTCATATCAATATTTATGATCTGGATTTCTCAGGTGTCAAGTACTTTATTTTGGACGAAGCAGACCGCATGTTGGATATGGGTTTTTACGACGACATCATGCGTATTGTGAAACTGCTACCGCAGGACAAGCAGGTCATCATGTTCTCAGCCACCATGCCTGACAATATTCGCAAGATGGCTAAAGCTATTATGCGCAATCCGGTAGAGGTACAGATAGCTATTTCGCGTCCACCCGAGAGTATTCAGCAGCAGGCTGTTTATCTATATGAGGGACAAAAAACGCATATGCTACAACACCTCTTGCAGGGCAAAAGCCTGAGTAAGGTTATATTGTTTGTCGGCAAGAAGCAGCGGGTGAAGGAGTTGACTCATGCCTTGAATCAGAAAGGCATAGCAGCGCGAGCCATGCACTCCGATTTGGAACAGAAAGAGCGCGATGAAGTTATGCTGGATTTCCGCAACGGCAAGGTGGATGTATTGGTAGCCACCGATATCGTGGCACGCGGGATTGATGTAGATGATATACCTTTGGTGATTAACTACGATGTGCCACGCGATGTGGAAGACTATGTGCATCGTATTGGTCGTACAGCTCGTGCAGAGAGCGACGGAACAGCCATTACACTGGTGAGTGAGGAAGATCAACACTATTTCGCCAAGATAGAACGTTTTCTAAAAAAACAAATCGAAACTTTGGCATTGCCGCCGGAATTGGGAGAAGCACCGGAAATAAAGCGATGGAATCCGGTACGCAAGGGGCATAATAGAAAGAATAACCACCGCAAGGGTGGTCATTCCCGTATGAGTAAGCCGCGCAGCGCGCAAGCAAACAGACATAAAGAATAGTCTGACTATTTATCTTTCAGTTTCTCAATCTGTTTATCTATAGCCTCCAAGGCGATGTCAATGGATTGCTCAAAGGTGTCACATGTTTTTTCGGCGAACATCTCAGCTCCGTTGCCTATGATGCGGATAGTGACTTGTTTGTTGAGGTTGGTTTCGGGTTTGACTACGGTCATACGAATTTCCATTTCAGCCCCCGGATTATTCAAGATTTTGTTATACCGATTGGTTTTCTTAACGATGTACTTGCTGAGTCGTTCAGCGATGTCAAAATTGACAGGATTGATAGTTAGTTTCATGATCGTAAAGTTTTATTGGTTGGACTTGGTGCTTGCTTTAGACGCACGGGGGTGAGCCGTAGAGTAAGCACGTTTGACTTGTTCAAAAGTGGTGTGAGTATAGATTTGCGTGGTAGAGATAGACGCATGCCCCAGCAGTTCCTTGATGGTGCGAATATCAGCTCCCTGATTGAGCATAGCGGTTGCAAATGTGTGCCGCAGCACGTGAGGAGAATGTTTTTTGAGAGTAGAAACTTCTCCCATGCGTGAGCAAACGACCGTATAAATCTCTCGGGGATTCATAGGACGTAATTTGGTAGTTACGAAGAATGTATCGCTTATATCCGCAGCTTTGTTCTTTGCCATTGCTTGTTCAGCAGCTATCTGTCGGGCGTCGCGATATTGGCGTATCTGTGCCACCAATTTGTCGCCTATAGGAACAATGCGTTCCTTGCTGCGTTTTCCAAATATGCGTACCTGTGCTGCGGTGGTATCCACATCCACATCGCGAATGGAGGCCAATTCGCTACGACGCATGCCTGTTTGGTAGAGCATTTCTATGATGAGACAGTCTCGTATGGAAACAAAGTCGTCGGCACGTTCATCCCAAGCAGTAGCTTGTTGCATCTCACCGGGTTTGAAGAACAACGGCAGAGGTTTATCCACCTTAGGAGCTTGCACCAAACAGGTCACATCCTTATCCACAGCATCAATGCGCAGCAAAAAACGATAGAAAGAATGGATAGCAGACAGTTTCTGCTTGACACTACGCGGAGACTGCTTGTTGACATCCATTAGGTGCACCATCCATTGCTTGACATCACCCTCATCAACACGCTTGGGGTCCAACTTGTTGGGCTCCACACCTAAGAAACGGCAAAACTCGTTTAAATCGTCCCCATAAGACTGTACCGTACGTGGCGAGTAATGCTTTTCTACGGCAATATAGTCTAAGAAACGTTGTATCATTTGATTTCTCTACCTATCTCTCGGCTCTCCTCAAATGGGAATAGACCGAATAATTCAGCATCGATACGGTCTGTCACGTAACGGAAGTCTTCGGGATTATTGGCAAACTTAATCTTATCGCCATCGATGATGAGCAATTTGCCCTTGTAGTCACTAATCCATGCTTCGTATTTATCGTTCAAACCTTGCAGGTAGTCAATACGCATAGACGATTCATAGGCACGTCCGCGCTTCTGTATCTGTGCCACAAGGTTGGGAATAGTGGAACGGATATAAATCATCAAATCGGGCAGTTGCACGATGGACATCATGTTCTCGAACAGGTCGCAATACGTCTCAAAATCGCGATCAGACATGGAGTGTTGCTCATGCAGGTTGGGAGCGAAAATACGTGCATCCTCGTAGATGGTACGATCTTGAATGATATATTCGTCCTTGTGAGCAGCTATCTCCACAATGTCTTGAAAGCGCTTGTTGAGGAAATATATTTGCAAGTTGAATGCCCACCTATTCATATCCTGATAAAAGTCTTCCAAATAGGGGTTATAAGCCACCGATTCGAATCGGGGTGTCCAGCCATAGTGTTTGGCTAACATGTTGGTCAGGGTGGTTTTACCGCAGCCAATATTTCCTGCAATCGCTATATGCATAATGGTATTGATTTTATGGGATTGATTGTCCCGTGTTACTATTTCCAATTTTCCTCGCTAAACAGTCCGAACAGCTGAGCGTCTATCTTGTTGATGATTTTACGAAAATCCTCCGGTCGATTCTCAAAATCCAATTCATCGGAATCGATAACCAACACACGTCCCTCGTACTTATGGTAGATAAAGTCCTCGTATCTATCGTTTAGGTCGCGCAGGTAGTCAATCTGCATGGATTTTTCGCACTCGCGTCCTCGTTTCTGTATTTGAGCAATGAGACCGGGAATGGATTTCCTAAGATAAATCATCAAGTCAGGCAGTCGCATCATGCGCTGCATGTGCCCAAACAACTCCATATAGGTCTCATAGTCGCGTTCGCTTAGGTCACCACGCAGATAATTGTTGGTAACGAACACATGTACGCCCTCAAATATGCTGCGATCCTGTACAATGGTATGTTCCGCCTTTTGGATAGCGAGCATATCCTTAAAACGCTCCTTGAGAAAATAAGTCTCCAAGCAGAAAGACCAACGTTTGATGTCACTATAATAGTCTTTCAGATAGGGATTGAAACTGACGGACTCAAACCGAGGTTCCCACCCGTAGTACTTGGCAAGCATCCTTGTTAGCGTAGTCTTACCTGCTCCGATATTCCCTGCAATGGCTATATACATCTATTTTCACTTAGCGACTGCTATATAACTAAATTGTTTTTAACAAAAACCGCAATCCACCTCATGGATGTTATGTCTTTGCAAGCCATTGATGCTGTCGCTGTCTAAAAATTCTTATATGCAAGCATTCAGATATTTTTAGCCATCTACATCATCACCCTATCTGGTTAGCATCAATCGCAAGACGATAAACCATGCTTCGCTTCAAAAACCTTCGTGGCAGCAAGTTGTTTTGTAGGCGCAAAGCGCCTTGTTTATCGTCTTGAAGAGGATGACACCCTCTGAAGGAGGGGATGGTATGAGTGGGGGAAAATA
>JAGHSR010000034.1 GCA_018065765.1 Candidatus Colicola coprequi | reverse complement strand
AAGCGGCTGCAAAAGTACTGCTTTTTTTTGAACTGACAAAATTTTTTTATGAAAAAAAGCAAAAAAAGTAAAATTTGTCCGGCAATAGTCAAATTGCCGTCGTGCGCTTGCATGCGCGAGAATTTTTTTATACCTTTGCACGCTTAATGTGGGAAACCATCTAATACAAAGTGCAAACTTTTAAAAACAATATATAATGGACTACAAGTATGAACCTATGTTTCAGCTCGGTAAAGACGAGACTGAATATTATCTGCTGACAAAAGACTATGTTTCTGTTAGCGAGTTTGAGGGTAAACCTATTCTTAAAGTTGAGAGAGAAGGCCTGACCAAGATGGCTCAACAAGCATTTCACGATGTTAGTTTTATGCTGCGTCGTAGCCATAACGAACAAGTGGCTAAGATTCTGCGTGACCCTGAAGCCAGTGCCAACGATAAATATGTGGCTCTGACGTTTTTACGTAATGCCGAAGTGGCTGCCAAAGGACAACTTCCCTTGTGTCAAGACACAGGTACGGCTATCATTCACGGCGAAAAGGGGCAACAAGTGTGGACAGGTATTTGCGACGAAGAAGCCCTGAGTGAGGGTGTTTACAATACCTATACCGAGTGCAATCTTCGTTATTCGCAAAATGCCCCTCTCGACATGTACAACGAGGTTAATACCAAATGCAACCTGCCTGCTCAGATTGATTTAGAGTGTGCTGAAGGCGACGAATACCGTTTCCTGTGTGTCACCAAGGGCGGTGGTAGTGCCAACAAGACTTATCTCTATCAAGAAACGAAAGCGCGTATCCAAAATGAGGGCACACTCATTCCTTTCCTTGTTGAGAAAATGAAATCTTTGGGTACGGCAGCATGTCCTCCTTACCATATCGCTATTGTCATCGGAGGTACTTCGGCAGAGAAGAACCTTTTGACGGTTAAGTTGGCATCTACCCACTACTACGATAGTCTGCCTACTACCGGCAACGCATCCGGTCGCGCATTCCGTGATATTGAGTTGGAAAAACGCCTGCTGCAAGAGGCTTACAAGATAGGATTGGGTGCACAGTTCGGAGGTAAATATATGGCTCACGACGTGCGCGTAGTTCGTCTGCCTCGTCATGGTGCCAGCTGCCCAATCGGTCTGGGCGTAAGTTGCTCTGCCGACCGTAATATCAAATGTAAAATCAACAAGGAGGGTATTTGGATTGAACGTATGGACCAAAACCCCGGTGAATTGATTCCTGTAGAACTTCGTCAACAGGGCGAAGGTGAAGCTGTACGCATTGACCTCAATCAACCCATGAGTGAGGTTTGCAAAATTCTCAGCCAATACACCATCGGTACACGTCTCAGCCTCAATGGTACCATCATTGTCGGTCGTGACATAGCTCATGCTAAGATCAAAGCTCGTCTCGATGCAGGCGAATCAATGCCGGAGTATCTCAAGAACCATCCAATTTATTATGCGGGTCCTGCCAAGACGCCTAAGGGAATGCCGTGCGGAAGCATGGGACCTACCACCGCAGGTCGAATGGATCCGTACGTGGATGAATTCCAGGATCATGGTGGCAGTCTAATTATGCTTGCCAAGGGTAACCGCAGTATCGATGTCACCAACGCTTGCCAAAAGCATGGTGGTTTCTACTTAGGAAGCATTGGTGGACCGGCCGCTATCTTGGCACAGGAGAACATCAAGAGCATCGAATGCGTAGAGTATCCCGAACTCGGCATGGAAGCTATTTGGAAAATCGAAGTGGAGAACTTCCCTGCTTTCATTCTGGTGGATGACAAGGGCAACGATTTCTTCAAACAACTCAAACCGTGTCAGGGTTGCACGATTTTGTAAATGAATTAAATGTCAAAGGGTGTTCTAATAATTGTTTTTTGAACACCCTCAAGGATCACAATGGAGAACAAAGAGAGTTTTTGGAAGCGTATCCGCCGCAAATATCGGTTGAGCGTTTTGCATGAGGAGACTTTAGCTGAGTCGTGGCACATACGGCTCAGTTGGTTGGGGCTTTTCACTATATTCACTCTGATGTTTGCTCTGACTATCGGAATTTTCTCTGTTGTGATTATTTACACACCCATTCGCCATATCCTCCCCGGATACTCCGAAAATATCCGGTTGCAACTCATCGAAGAATCCGCGCAAGTGGATTCGCTGTCAGCAGACTTGAAACTGCAAATGAACTATTTGGATGTCATCAAGCAGGTGATTGCCGGAGAAGTTAATACGGATACAGTAGCCAGTCTTGACTCAATGCAGATTGTTTTGCGTGAACAACTGCTTGAAGCTAAGCAGGCTGCTACGGAGGAGTTTATACGTGAGTATGAGTCCAAAGGGAAAGACAATATGATGCTTTTTGATGTACAGAGTACCATTCCCGCATACACACTTTTTCCTCCGGCACATGGTGCAGTGCAGAAACACTATGTAGATGTTCATGACAATTTCGTGGGGATTCAGACCTTACCTAACGAGAATGTTACATCCGTACTGGCGGGAACGATTGTCTATTGCAGTAAGGCAATTGACAATACATTCACCGTCATTGTACAACACGATGTATATATATCCGTGTATCGTCACGTAAGCCACGTGCTTAAACAGGTGGGCGATGTGGTGCAGGCGGGTGAGAGCATAGCTATTATGAATTCGGATTTACCATTGGAGTTCGCTCTTTGGCAGAATGGCAGAAGTGTCAATCCGGAAGAGGTGATTGCGTTTTGATAACGGATTAAATAGATGTTGCGTTGAAGAAAAGAATCGCTATATTAGGCAGCACAGGTAGTATCGGTACACAGACATTGGACGTTGTACGACGTAATCCTGACCTATTTGAGGTGTATGCCATCAGTGCCAATCGCAGTGTGGACAAACTCATCGAACAAGCCTGCGAGTTTCATCCTGAGGTAGTTTGTATCGCTGACGAAAATCAGTATCTTCCTCTCAAGGAAGCTCTCTCGGATTTGGATTGTAAAGTGTGGGCAGGTGCCGACGCCATTGCCGAGATGGTTACTTTCCCCAGCATTGATATTGTGGTGGCTGCCATGGTAGGTTATGCGGGACTGAAACCCACGATTGAGGCTATCAAATCCGGTAAAACAATAGCTTTGGCGAACAAGGAAACATTGGTTGTGGCAGGAGAGTTGATTTGCTCGCTTGCCCAGCAATATCATTGTCCCATCTTGCCTGTCGATAGTGAACATTCGGCTATCTTTCAGAGTTTAGTAGGAGAGGAGCGTAACGAGATTGAGAAGATTCTTCTCACAGCCAGCGGAGGTCCTTTCCGAGCAATGTCAATCGACGAGATGCGTTATGTGTCAGCTGCGGATGCTTTGCGTCATCCCAATTGGGAGATGGGGGCTAAGATAACCATCGACTCTGCCAGCATGATGAATAAGGGTTTTGAGGTGATTGAAGCCAAGTGGCTCTTTGGCGTAGGTGCCGATAGAATACAGGTGCTCATTCATCCGCAATCCATTGTTCATTCCGCCGTTCAGTTTCGCGATGGAGCCGTCAAAGCACAATTAGGTGCTCCGGATATGCACCTGCCTATTCAGTATGCTTTGACATACCCCAATCGAGTACCCAGTGAGTTTCCGAGATTGGATTTGTTTGCTACCAAGAGTCTCACCTTTGAGGAACCCGATATTGAACGTTTCCCTAACCTGAGATTGGCGTATGAGGCTATTGCCCGCGGGGGGAATATCCCGTGTGTACTGAATGCTGCCAATGAGGTTGCCAATTTGGCTTTCCGTGAGGGCAAGTGCGCTTTTCTCGAAATGTCGGATGTCATAGCCAAAACGATGGACATGGTGACTTTTGTGGAGCAACCTACTTACGAAGATTATGTGGCAACTGATACCGAAAGTAGAAATATCGCTAAGAAAGTACTAAAACTTAAATAGACATACCTTAAATATATGATACAAGCAATACAATTGATTTTAGCCCTTAGTTTTTTGGTCGTTATTCACGAACTTGGGCATTTCACGTTCGCGCGAATCTTTGGAGTGCGCGTGGAGAAGTTTTACATGTTTTTCAATCCTAAAATTTCACTCTTTCGAGCTAAGAAGTTCAATGGCAAGTGGCATTTTGCGTTTTTTGCTCCCAACACCACTGAGAATGATGAGTGGGGGAAACATCCCGAATCGATAGAGTGGGGTATAGGATGGGTGCCTTTTGGCGGATATTGTGCTATAGCAGGCATGGTGGACGAGACACACAGTAGCGAGGATATGGCTAAAAAGGACCCTGAACCATGGGAGTTCCGTTCCAAGAAGGCTTGGCAACGTTTGTGCATCATTATTGGCGGTATTTTGGTTAATTTCGTAGCTGCATTGCTTATTTTCGGTGCTTTGCTTTTCCAATGGGGGTCAGATACTCTACCATTGCGCAATGCCGAACAAGGACTCTATTACTCGGAGTTCCTTCTGAACGAAGGTTTCCGGCAGCAGGACAAGATTATTGCTATTGACAATGAAGAACCCGAAGCTTTGGCAGACGTGGTTCAGTGGCTGATAATAGAGGGCAAGCGCAACGTGACTGTTTTGCGCAAGGGGGACACTCTATCCCTGGTGATGCCGGAGGATTTGGGCAATCGCTATTTGGCTTTGCAGCAAGAATTTGATCGTAAGGAGCGCGATAAAAAACGCTCTGACCAGAGTTACGAAAAACTCAACTATGTCCTCATAGGCGAATATTTCCCCTTTGTTATTGATTCTGTTCCGGCTATGTCGGCTGCTTCTTTTGCAGGAATAGAGAAAGGAGATAGCATTGTCAGCCTTGCCGGTGTGCCTACCGGTTCTTACTACGAGGCACAGAATGAACTGCGCAAGCATCGTTGCGACAGCATCGCTGTGACTTTCTTCCGTGGTGACACGTGCCTGACCACTATGGCTTTTATAGGTGATCAAGGGCGCTTGGGCGTGATGGCCAAGTCTAAATATTGGTTCGTGATGCTGGAGCATAAGGACTATACCTTCCTCGAATCCATTCCTGCCGGCATCGAGTATGGTTTGGATTTTTTGGCAAGTTATATTAAGCAGTTCCGTTTGGTTTTCTCCAAAGAGGGTGCACAATCTTTAGGCGGCTTTGGTGCTATTGGCAGCATGTTCCCCAAGTTGTGGAGTTGGTACACGTTCTGGCACATGACGGCTATTCTGTCACTCATTCTTGCTTTTATGAATTTCCTGCCAATCCCCGCTTTGGACGGTGGATATATTCTTTTCCTATTGGTAGAAATGATTACCGGCAAGCAGCCAAGCGATAAATTCCTCGAGAAAGCGAACAACGTAGGTTTTTGGCTTTTGATTGCTCTGCTCGTCTTTGCCAATGGTAACGACATACTGAAGATATTTTTCTAATCAATTACGTAGCGTGTACGTAACATAAGATGAACATAACATCAGACAGACCTATGGAGTACTTTGTACATGAATCGTCCTATGTGGATGAAGGTTGCCAAATAGGCAAAGGAACAAAAATATGGCATTTCAGCCATATCATGTCAAATTGTGTTATTGGTGAGGACTGCAACATTGGTCAGAACGTGGTTATCTCTCCGGATGTGGTTTTAGGGCGTAATTGCAAGATACAGAACAATGTGAGTGTCTATACGGGAGTCCGCTGTGAAGACGATGTGTTTCTTGGTCCCAGTATGGTGTTTACCAACGTGATTAACCCCCGCGCTGCCGTTAGCCGCAAACACGAATACCGTCAAACGATTATCAAACGTGGTGCTTCGGTAGGAGCCAATGCAACGATTGTGTGCGGTCATACTTTAGGTGAGTATTGCCTTATAGGTGCAGGCAGTGTTGTCACTAAGGACGTACCCGCCTATGCGCTTATGGTAGGCAACCCGGCTCGTCAAATCGGATGGGTGAATGAATTAGGAGAGAAAGTTGATGAATGTCCCGCCACCAAGTAGTTATAGGTAGGTTCTATAAATTAGGTCGAGGCGATTTTGAGAAGAATTTTTGATAGGTTGCTGTGCGGAAGAAAAGAGCAATGCTCTTAATTAGGGTCCCCGACACGCTTGCGTGGTGGGGAGAGGAAGAGCAACTGAGCCCTTAATGACCGTG
>JAGHSR010000158.1 GCA_018065765.1 Candidatus Colicola coprequi | reverse complement strand
GTGTATATTAATCCCCGCATAGGGAGAGAAAAGTAAAATATATTATAGAAAAGTGGTTTATCTGTCACCATGTCACCCGGAGAAGGGTTTGGGGGGGGGCGAGAAAGATGCACAAAGATCAAGAATGCAGAGAATGTAGAGAATAAGCCCCCCAACCCCCTGAAGGGGGAGAAGTGTCGAGAGAGTGTCGAGAGAGTGTCGAGAAAGTGTCGAGAAAGTGTCGAGAAAGGCGCGGCGACAAGGAGCGCTGCAGCGCAGCAAAGCGCGACAAAGGAGACAGAGAGGCGCGGCGACAAGGAGCGCTGCAGCGCAGCAAAGCGGGAGAAAGGAGACAGAGAGGCACGGCGACAAGGAGCGCTGCAGCGCAGCAAAGCGCGACAAAGGGGACAGAGAGGCACGGCGACAAGGAGCGCTGCAGCGCAGCAAAGCGCGACAAAGGGGAGAGGACGGAGCAAGTGCGCCCAACTAATGGACGCGAAATGCACAACGACAACGGAAACGACAACGAAAACGACAACGGAAACGACAACGGAAACGACAACGGAAACGACAAAAAAAGCGCGCATACAATGCACGCAGAAAGGACATAACAAAGCGGCGAGGGTATCGCCGGACAAGAAACGATGAACAAGGGTATCCGCCACACTGCCACAAAAAACGCATTTTTAATTGTCAAAATTTTTAGTAGACACTAGTGAGTTTACGATAGGTTTTTTGAATGGTGACTCAAAGAACAATAAATTACGATTTAATTTGTCTATGTCAAAAATTACAACTACCTTTGCACCAAATTTGATTTTGTATGAAAAACTTTGTAGAAGAATTGCGTTGGCGTGGAATGTTGCAGGACATCATTCCCGGAACAGAAGAACAACTGAATAAGGAAGTTACAGCTGCTTATTTGGGCATAGACCCCACGGCAGACAGTTTGCATATCGGTCACTTGTGCGGCATTATGATGCTGCGTCATCTGCAACGTTGCGGACATAAGCCTATCGCCCTCATCGGTGGTGCTACCGGCATGATTGGTGACCCCAGTGGCAAGAGTGCCGAGCGTAATCTGCTGGATGAGGAGACACTGAACCACAACGTAGCTTGCATCAAGAAACAGTTAGAGCGTTTCTTGGACTTTGACAGCACCGAACCCAACGCTGCTGAATTGGTGAACAACTACGATTGGATGAAGGACTTCACCTTTATCGAGTTCGCCCGCCATATTGGCAAACTCATCACGGTTAACTACATGATGGCGAAGGATAGTGTCAAGAAGCGTTTTAATGGTGAGTTCAACTGTGGCATGTCGTTCACCGAGTTCACCTACCAACTGCTGCAAGGCTACGATTTCTACTATCTCAATACCCACAAAGGCTGCAAGTTGCAGATGGGTGGTAGCGACCAATGGGGCAACATCACCACCGGAATGGAGTTGATTAAGAAATTAACCGGCAACGAGGCTTACGCCCTCACCTGCCCGCTTATCACCAAGGCGGACGGTAAGAAATTCGGCAAGACCGAGCAGGGTAATGTGTGGCTGAGCAAGGAATATACCTCGCCGTATCGTTTCTACCAGTTCTGGCTAAACGTGAGCGATGACGATGCCAAACGCTATATCAAGATTTTCACCTCCTTGGAGAAGGAAGAGATTGACGCCCTCATTGCCGAACACGACCAAGCACCTCACATGCGCACGCTACAAAAACGTTTAGCCAAAGAGGTGACCTGCATGGTACACTCCGAAGCAGACTACAATGCCGCTGTGGAGGCTACCAACATCCTATTTGGCAACGCTACCGCAGAAGCTTTGCGCGGGTTGGATGAAGAGACGTTCTTGCAGGTGTTTGAGGGTGTAGAGACCTTCGAAATCAGTCGTGACGAATTGGCAGCAGGCATCGCACCTCTAGATTTACTGGCTGAGAAAACGCAAGTATTCCCAAGCAAAGGAGAAGCCAGAAAGATGATTTTGGCAAACGGGTTCTCCAAGAACAAGGAGAAACTGACGGATGCATAAACACCCATCACGACCACTGCTCTATTGAACGACAAATATATCCTCTTCCAAAAAGGGAAGAAAAACTACTACTTGGTAGTCGTTAAATAACCTATCTTTTTAGCCGAGGATTAGCGGAGGATAGAGGGAGGATAGATAGCTCTCAAAAGAAGTAAAACCACGCAAGTGCACCTTGTGTGGTTTTACTTTGTATAGTCTCCGTGTATTCAGCCCAAATTCCATTTACCCTGCAATAGGGTTATTGCCCTGTCGCTCGCATCAGTTCAGAATATGCCACAAACCTGTTGGCAATCGCCTCATAATAACTAGACAAAATGTCTCGATAGGTACGACTGGCATCCAAAAGCGGTAATAAGCCTGTGTCACCTTGCGTATAAGCCTGATGCCTTTTCTGTTGAATCAATTGGGCGTCAGACAAAATGGACGCATCGTAATTGTTGCTTATTTCCTCGGCCACCAGATATGTATGGTAAGTTTGAGCCACCTCTGCATTTATTTGCTGTTGCACAGTTTGATATGTCAAAGATGATTGTTTGAGGCGATTTTCAGCAGCGGAACGCTCACCACGATTGAGAGAAGAAAAATTCAACGGCATGGACACTCCTACAGAAAAACCATCATATTTGGGAGCAGGAGCTATCTCATTTCTGACCTCCGTGCTGTGTACATAGCCGGCATTAATGGTCAAATCAGGAGCTTGTTGAGCACGAACCAACTGTAAAGCTTTCTCTGATGCGTTTTGTTGCCAATAGGCCGCTTTCAGGTCATTTCGATTATCGCAGGCCTGCTGCTGCAACTCCGGCAATGATGCGACTGCATCAGGCAATTCGGGCAATTCACCTATACTATCCACCTGTGTTCCGCCAATAAACACAGACAGATTCAACAAGGCATTGTGGTACTCATTTCCTGCCATCAGCCATTCTCCACGGGCCGTCCTGACTTCCAGGAAAGACTGCATGGCATCCGTAGGACTTACATCTCCGATAGTCAGTCGGATGCTGTCTCCACGGGCAATCTGCTCCATCATACGGTAATTATCATAGCACAACTGCATCTGCTGTTTGGCCAACCAGGCTGCTGCGTAAGCATGCGAGATTTGCAATTTGAGGGCACACCAAAAGTCTGCCACTTCAGCCTCATTGGCCTGACGATTCGCTGAAGCAACACGTATCTGGGCACCGCGAACGGAACTCAAAGGAATGTTGTAACTCAAACCGGCTTCATATGTTTGACCCATATGCAAATTCCAATCCTGATTATTGCCATAAGTAAAACTGATTTCCGGGTTATTGAAAACGCGAGCCGCTTGTTCTTCTGCCATCGCAATATCCACATTGTATTTTTGGGCCAGATAGGAAGAATTATTGAGAGCGGCCGCACCCAACAACTGATTATAATCATATACCTGTGCCTGGACGGAAAGACTCAAACACAGTCCGATAATATTTATAGTCTGTTTCATTTTTTATCTGAATATTTTTGTGCGAGATGTTTTTGGACTTGGTTTTCCACGTAATAGTAAAAAACAGGCAGTACGTACAACGTGATGATAGTGGAACACAACAACCCATAGACAATCACGGTAGCCAATGGACGTTGTACATCCGAACCCACTCCTGTTGCCATTGAAGCAGGCAACAGGCCCAATACTGCCACGGAAGCAGTCATCAATATGGGACGCAGACGATGTGTCACACCCTGACATACGGCCTGACCGAGTTCCAACCCATCGTGACGCAAATGATTGATATGAGAAATCATAATCACACCGTTTTGAATGGTCAGTCCAAACAAAGCGATGAATCCGACAGCTGAAGAAACATTGAACGACATGCCTCGGATATTCAAAGCGGCCAAGCCACCTAATAGAGAAAGTGGCAATAGGCACAACATCATGCCTGCCTGACGCCAATTACCGAAAGCACCATACATTAGTAAGAACATCAGTGCCAGGACAAAGGGGATAACCACCATTAAGCGCGCATAAGCCCGTTGTTGATTCTGATACTGTCCATCCCACTTGATTTGCATGGAGGTGTGGTCATATTGCACTTGCTGTTCAATACGTTGCTCTGCCTCTTCCAGGAACGAACTCAAATCACGACCTCTCAAATTGACACGTATGGTCAGATGCCGACGATTCATTTCTCGCGACAAAGTACTGGCTCCCAATGATGTATGAATATCGGCAACTGCGGCCAGAGGTATTCTTACCCCATCTGAATTGGTCAACATCAGTTGTCCTATTTTCTCCGGTGTATCACGAGATGATTCCTTGTAACGGCAGGTTATATCATGCACACGCCCATTGTGATACAGTGATGCCACAGCCTTTCCCCCTACTCCAACCTCTATCAATTCACTCACATCAGCCATATTCAAACCATATTGGGCTACACGTGGACGATTAACATCAATCTGCAATTGTGGTAAAGGTGGTTCCTGATCTATCATCACGTCAGTAGCACCTCGAATGGTGGACAATACATCCACAATCTGTTGAGCGACCTTACGACTTTCACTCTGATTTTCCCCGTAGACTTTGACTGCCAAATCCGAATGGGAACCTGCCATCTGGTCCATCACCATATCGATAATGGGTTGCGAGAATCCCACGGAATACCCGGGCATGGTATCAATCATGGCTGACATATCATCCACCAGATCCTGCTTGGTTCTTCCATGTTTCCATTCACTGTACGGGCGCAGTCCTACACTGCACTCGATGTGTGATGGAGTAAAGGCTTCTGTACCCTCATCATCACGCCCCACCTGCGTCAACACATACGTCACTTCGGGAAAAGTCTTGAGTCGTTCACGAAGTGTATCCGCAAATTGGGTAGAACGTTCCAATGATATGCCATACGGAGTCTGAACCTGAATCCAGATACCACCTTCGTCCAATGCAGGCAGGAAATCCTTTCCCACAGTAAAAGCCAGCACCATCACCGTCAGCAACACGCCTCCCACAGGAGCCAACAGTTTCTTTGGATGAGCGATGAGCCACGAGGTATGTCCTGCATATCGGTCTGTCAGTTTTTCTATGGTGTGATTGCGATAGATTTTTTGTGGCTTACGATAAATAGCGTATGCCAGCCCCGGAATAAGCACCAGAGCACATAGTAATGCTCCCAATAAGGCGTATCCTACCGTAAAAGCCATCGGGGTAAACAGTTTTCGTTCGATTCGCTGAAAAGCAAACAACGGCAGATAAGCCACAATGATAATCAGCGTAGCAAAGAAAATAGGCTTGGCCACTGCTGTGATTTGACGAATAGTCTCTTTCAGGTCAAGCGCCTGGTCTGGATTCTTCTCTCTGAGTTTAAGTATGGTTTCCACCATCACGATAGCGCCATCCACCAATATACCAAAATCTATAGCCCCTAACGACAACAGGTTGGCCGGGATATTGGTTATGTGCATCAATATAAACGCTATAAGCAGGGAAACGGGTATCGTAATAGCCACCAGCATGGCACTCCGCGGACTTCTGAGAAAAAGAACCAAGACTCCTATCACCAACAGCATACCAAACAGCAGGGTACGGGTTACGGTGTGCAAAGTGGTTTGAACCAGACTGGTTCTGTCCAATATAGTATGAATAACCACTCCATCGGGCAGAATATGTTCATTGAGTTCATCTACGGCAGCATGAACCGATTCCAACACCTGCGAGGGATTCTCATGGCGAAGCATTTGAACAATACCCTCCACCCCATCGGAGATGCGATAATGGTCATC
The DNA here is from genome assembly GCA_018065765.1 of Candidatus Colicola coprequi. GTDB lineage: Bacteria > Bacteroidota > Bacteroidia > Bacteroidales > Paludibacteraceae > Colicola > Colicola coprequi. The sequence goes on along the minus strand of JAGHSR010000158.1, from coordinate 30,444 downwards.
GGTATAACCCAATATTCCCTTTCTTTCCAGATTGCCGTATTTGAGAGAGCCAAGGTCCTTGATATAGATAGGCGTACCGTGGACCGATTTAATAACAATATTGCCCATATCCTCCAAATCGTGTATCAAGCCCACACCTCGAACCACATAACCCAAATCTCCGCGGGTAAGCATACTTCCTCCCGCATTGATATTATTGCGTTCCAGTGCTTCGGTCACTTCACTGAGAGAAACATCATAACTGTCCATCAGGTCAGGATCTATTTCCACCTGATATTGCGTGGTGATACCTCCGTAATTGCTCACATCGGCCACTCCGGCTATCTGCTTCAGACGGGGAATAACCACCCATTTATTGAGTTCTGTCAACTCACGGAGTGAATGATTGTTCTCACTGACCAAAATATATCGGTATATCTCCCCGGTAGGAGAGGTCAACGGATTCAGTCCGGGAACAGCCCCATAGGGTAAATCCACATCGGCTATTCGCTCCGTCACCCGTTGACGAGCCCAATAATCATCCACTCCATCCTCAAATACCAGTACTATAATGGATAGCCCGAAAGTGTTATTGCTTCGCATTACCGACAGTTTCGGAATACCGTTTAAGGCTCTTTCCATTGGCTCGGTAATCTGTTCTTCTATTTCTTCGGCTGCCAACCCCGGCACTTGCGTTACGACCTGAACCGTCACGTCCGCTATATCCGGATAGGCATCCAGCGCCAATTGCTTCCAACTGTAGCATCCGGCCAAAGCCAGCACAACAAAAATGGCCAGCACCAGCCAACGGCGCTCTATGAGTTGTTTGATAAATTTTTTCATAGTCGCCTAATTCAGATAAAGTCCACCCTCTGCTACAATACGTTCTCCTTCTTCCAGACCGCTGATAATATGAACCATTCCGGAATCACCACTCTCCACTGTCACCGGCCTGCGAACAAAACTGCTGTCTTCGGCCTGCACATAAACAAACGGAGTATTCTCATCCTGCAATATCGCAGAGGCAGGCACCTGTATGGCCTCAGTGGGCTCAGACGTGAAATGAACATGAGCAAACATGCCCGGTTTGAGTTCCCTCTGTGGGTTGGCACATGAAATCAGAACTTCTATGGAACGGGTTTCCGGGTCTAACAATTGCCCGATATATACTACCTGACCCGTTACATGAAAATGCCGGTCATTGTTCAGGAATACCTCCACCGAATCGTTGTAATGAATCCGGTCCAGATAGTGTTCTTTAATTTGGGCAGCCACCCAAACCGTACTTAAATCGGCTATGGTTATCAATGCGGGGCTGTCTTGGCGAACATATTGTCCCGGAGTCAACTCCATACGCACTATCTCACCCTTTATAGGGGAGACTATATTCAGTTCACCGGATTCCTTCAAACCGGCTATATCAATTCCCAAAGCCCTGATGGTGTATTCCCATTGTTTCAACTCTCTGCGAGCCAATTCCAGGTTATTGGTTGTTTCTTCCCACTCTCTGTCAGACACGATACCTGTTTCATGAAGTACCTGCTGACGGGCATAGGTCTTTTGTTGGAACTGATAATTGGACTCTGCCTGAAAATAGGATTTGCACTGGTCGGCAAACCCGGGCGAGCATACGGAGAACAAAGGTGTTCCAACCCGTACCGGGTCACTCAAACGCTTATGAATGGTTCCTATGCGACCATCCATGGGCAAACCCACTTCGGCTATTTTGCCTGCTTCGGCACGTAACGTACCTACAGTGGTATATGTGGTAGAAAAAGGAGCGGAATGTACTATATCTATACGAAGATAACGACTTACATCCTCACGATTGTTGTCGGCAGTTTGTACACGGCTACAAGCTGTCAATGTCAGGCCGATAAGGGCACTGACGAATAAGGTATATCTCATTGAAATATGCTGAATTATGTTTGTAAAAAAAGGTTAAAGAAATAACGATGTTTTTACAAACACAGGAGGGGCACGCAGGTAGAGTCCGTCCAAGATCGGACAGTTTTCTTCCTTCGACTGCTGTTCGCCCAACCGAGCCACCAAACCAAACGGAGCCATCCAGTCGACTCCCATGTCAGCCGCTGTCATCAGCAATTGGCTGGTCAGTTGAGCATAGAGTGTAACATGAACGCCCGAGTGACCACCATCACTGGTACTGTGGTGTTGATGGCTGTGGCAGTGACTGTGAACAATGGTCGTACCATTGATAATGTGCGTATGGTAAAACAAAGTGACATTGGTGTAGTACACACCAAATATCAACAGCAGAAACGCTGCCAGCCATTTACGAATATGTGGTCGCTTTGCTATCATTTATCTTATTCAGTTCGCATGATGATGTTCGGACGATTTCTCCGGAGTATCAAGAGCCCAACGGACACCAATATACAAATTCCATCCTTTAATCGGTCCCCACACCTGACCGGCATCATAGCCGGCGGATGTGGGGTCGATGTATGTAGTACCCTCTATCCTGTCGCCTAAGATGGGATTCTTCTGCGTGAAATTGGTCATATTCTCCGAACCGACATAAACTGACCCTCCATGGAAATAGCGAGTTATCTGCGCCATGAGTTGTGGATACCATGTATGATAAAGATGACCATCGCGCTCAAAATACTGCCCATTATCAGGATTGGAGAAACAATCCGGCATGCGGCCATAACCATTAAACTGCATCGTAGCGTCAAACTGCCAAGTCTTTTTAGGCGTTTGGTATGAGGTAGAGATGATTCCCTTGAAACGATTTTGCAGTGGTTTTTCGCGAAGTTGATAGGCATTGACAGCATTATCGAAGGTTGTTTGGCGCGTATCCGTATAACGGAAAGCCAGCGTCATAGTCCATCCGCGCAAGATTTCCATATTAGCCTCGACCTGCCAGTTGTGAGCAAACTGCTGCAAGGCGGGGTTATCCTTCATAGTCATCACATTAACCAACCCTGCTCTTTCAATATCGACGATAACGCCATCGAGGAACTTGGTGAAGTAATACTCACCTGTCAGTTGCAATTCGCGAGATGCAATAGGGATATAGAAAGTCATAGTTGCACCGGTATTGAGGGCTTTCTCTTGCGTCAACCATGTAGGCAGCGAGGCAAAGCCATTGGTGGTCCACCGGCGCGAAGAGGGAAGGAAGGCTGCATTGTCTGCCACTAAGTTAGGAGAGCGATATCCCAAACCGACACTACCGCGCAATGTCCACCAGCTGAATGGTGCGTAGCGCACATTCAGTCGAGGCGTGGTGAAGAAACCGTATTGCGAAGACCAATCTTCGCGAACACCCGCCAAGATGGTCAAAACGTCCAGATACGAATAGGTATATTCGGCAAAAATACCCGGTGTCAGTTCTTGACGATCCAATGGGCGCATGGCTTGCAGTATCGCGTATAACGCGATTGTTTCCTCGTATCGGTCGTAGTTGAGACTGAGCCCGACAGCCAAGGTATGTTCGTGCTTATCTTCGGGATCCAACTGCGGGTTCTCAAAGTTGGTTTGGAAGATGGCATTCAGATAGGCATTGGTCTGTGCTGCATCCCACTCTCGCGAGCCATAGATATTGGTTTGGCTGTGATAAGAAGCCGAGGCGATGATTCCTAAAGAACGGCCTAAATCTTCATCCATATGATAGCCAAACTTGGCAAAGCCGTCCACGCGTCGTGTGCGCAAGTCGATTTGGTAAGGATGTTGAGTGGCACGAGACATACCACTGATGCGTTTATCATAGATACCGCGAACCAGTATCTGCCCTCCGTACTGACCGCTTTTGAAGTACCAACGATTCATCACGTTCAGGTTGCTATTGATAGGCATATCCAAAAAACCATCGTGGTTGTGATCCATCTCCATAGAAGTATTGCGAACGTGTGCCAGCACGGCGGTATGGCAAATATCGCTCACTTTCCAGCCACCGGTTACATCCACTTCGGTCTCTAATTTGTCCATTACAATAGCATCAATAGACAGAGGTGACGTGGTCTGTGGTTTGAGGTACTCCACATTGATTTGCCCGGTGACGGATTCATAGCCATTGCGCACGGATGATGTTCCCTTGCTGACCTGAATAGCGTCCATCCATGCAGCGGGGATGTACTCCATACCAAAGGACTGAGCCAGTCCACGCACGTTGGGAGTGTTCTCGGTAAGCAGTTGCACGTACGTACCGTTGAGCCCTAACAGCCGAATCTGCTTAGCCCCTGTAGCGGCATCAGCATATGCCACATCCACAGCAGCCGATGTCTCGAACGAACCTGCCAGATTGCAGCAGGCGGCTTTGCACAATTCTTCGTTTGTGAGTGTGGTCGTATTGAGTGTTGACACGCGAGAGCGCATCACGGCAGCTTTGCGTTCGGAGATAGTCACTTCTTCCAACTGCAGGTCTTCGACCAAGACGATAGTCAGAGACGTTTCCCCATGCACCTCAGTAGTATCTGAGACATAGCCCATAAAGGAGGTTATCAAGCGCCGAGTGGCGTGTGTGGGTTCAATCTCAAAGTGTCCGTCCGCATCGGTGACGACCCCCATGGTGGTGTTCATCCACCACACATTCGCTCCGGGCAGGGCATTGCCCTTGTCGTCCAACACCAATCCATGAATATGTGCTGAGAGCGAAAGTGGAAACAGCACAACAAGTATAAACAAACAAATCTTCTTCATAATTGACCGCAAAGGTACTACAATTTTATTAAATGGGCAAGCGCAGGTAGTTTTTTTCTCTTAAAATAAGCAGAACACTGCCATTTTGGCAGTACTAGTTGTCGTGGCATGGAGTTTGAGAGAGGAGATGAAGAAAAGACCCTATCCCCAGCCCTTTCCCTCATAGGGCAAGGGAGGGGAATGCAAAATGCAGAATGCGGAATGCAAAATGCGAAATGCAAAATGCGAAATGCAGAATGCAGAATGCAGAATGCGGAATGCTAAATGCAAAATGCAGAATGCAAAATGCAAAATGCTAAATGCGAAATGCGGAATACTAAATTATACAACTATGAACAATTCGATTGAAAATTTACAGAAGTTCGCCATCAACCTGTGTGAGCGAGCAGAACAAGGGAAATTGGACCCTGTCATCGGGCGCGATGACGAAATACGTCGTGTACTGCAAATCCTGAGCCGCCGCACTAAGAACAATCCTATTCTAATAGGTGAACCCGGCACCGGTAAAACAGCCATAGCAGAAGGACTGGCACATCGTATCGTGAGAGGTGATGTGCCCGAAAACCTGAAGCACAAACGCATTTATTCGCTGGATATGGGTGCACTGATAGCCGGTGCCAAATATCAAGGTGAGTTTGAAGAACGGCTGAAAGGTGTCATCAACGAAGTGGTACAAGCAGCCGGTGAGATTATTCTATTCATCGACGAGATACACACGCTGGTAGGTGCCGGCAAGAGTAGCGGAGCCATGGATGCTGCCAACATACTGAAGCCTGCCTTAGCGCGTGGTGAACTGCGTGCCATAGGCGCAACCACATTGGACGAATACCAAAAATACTTCGAGACCGACAAAGCACTGGAGCGTCGATTTCAAAAAGTGACGGTGGATGAGCCTGATGAGGCGGCTACCATATCCATCTTGCGTGGACTAAAAGAGCGGTACGAGACTCACCACAAGGTTCGTATCAAGGATGATGCACTCATAGCAGCCGTGAGTTTGTCTGCACGCTACATCACAGACCGTTTTTTGCCTGACAAAGCCATTGACCTTGTGGATGAAGCTGCAGCCAAACTGCGTTTGGAGGTCGATTCCAAGCCCGAAGAGATAGATAATTTGGATCGTCAAATCAAGCAACTGGAGATAGAACGCGAGGCACTTCGTAGGGAATCGAAAGGCGAGAGTCAGAAGTCGAATGAGGTGGAGAAAAACATAGCTGAACTATCCAAGAAACGGGACGGGTTGAACGAGCAATGGGCAAAAGAGAAAGGTTATGTTGCCACTATCCAAAACGAAAAAGCCAACATTGAGCAGATGAAACACGAGGCGGAAGTGGCCGAACGCGAAGGCAACTATGGCAAGGTGGCAGAAATTCGTTACAGCAAATTGCAACAAGCGGAGGCGAACATCCGTGCCGCTCAAGACGCACTTCATGCTATCAGTGCGGAGAGTCTTATCAAAGAAGAGGTGGATGAAGACGACATAGCCGAAGTGGTGGCTCGTTGGACCGGTATTCCCGTGAGCAAGATGATGCAATCGGAGCGCGATAAGTTGCTCAAATTAGAAGACGAACTGCACCGACGCGTCATCGGTCAAGAGGACGCCATCGTTGCCGTGAGTGATGCTATCCGCCGTTCACGTGCAGGACTGCAAGACCCTAAACGTCCCATAGGCAGTTTCATTTTCTTGGGCACAACGGGCGTTGGAAAGACCGAACTGGCAAAAGCGTTGGCCGATTATCTATTTGACGACGAGAACATGATGACGCGAATAGATATGTCGGAGTATCAGGAGAAATTCTCAGCGACACGGTTGATAGGTGCGCCTCCCGGATATGTCGGTTACGATGAAGGCGGGCAACTGACAGAAGCCATCCGACGCAAACCCTATTCGGTGGTTCTGTTTGACGAGATAGAGAAAGCACACCCGGATGTATTCAACGTACTGCTCCAAGTGCTGGATGACGGGCGTCTGACCGACAACAAGGGCAGAACGGTTAACTTCAAGAATACCCTCATCATCATGACCAGTAACCTGAGCGAAGAGCAACTGCGTGCCCAAGTGAGACCTGAGTTTATCAACCGGATAGACGATATCATTCGTTTTGAAGAGTTGAGCGAAGACGCCATCCGCGAAGTGGTAGAATTGCAACTCAGCCGCGTACACAAAATGTTGGCAGAACAAGGCATAGAACTTCGCGTAACCGATGATGCTATTCAGTACATCGCTCGCGAGGGATATGACCCACAGTTTGGTGCCCGTCCGGTGAAACGCGCCATACAAAGATTAGTATTGAATGAGCTGAGCAAACAGATTATCAGCGGGCATGTAGATAGCAAACGACCGGTAGTGGTAGAGCTCAAAGATGGCAAATTGCAATTTACGAACTAAATAATTTGCCTGTGTCAGGAAAATTGTGTACCTTTGCAGGCAAAAATGTAGATTATGAGACGAGCTGTGTTTCCAGGGTCATTTGATCCGTTCACGTTAGGGCATTACGATATTGTCAAGCGAGGCTTGGAACTGTTTGACGAAGTAGTGATAGGCATTGGTAGGAATAGTACCAAGAAAGAGACGTTCCCCATTCGTGAGCGCGAAGAAGCCATCCGTAAGATATTCAAGGACGAGCCACGCATCAAAGTGCAGATATACGACTGCCTGACGGTGGATTTTGCCAAGCAGCACGATGCACATTTCATCCTGCGAGGTGTACGGGGCGTGCAGGATTTTGAATACGAGCGCAACATGGCGGAAGCCAACAAGCAACTGGGAGACATAGAGACTATCCTACTCTACACCCGTCCGGAATATGCTCACATCTCTTCCACACTGGTGAGAGACCTTTATTCATACAACAAAGACGTTTCGGCCTTTGTTCCTAACAAACTCAAATGATGAAACACACGTATGTAATAGTTTGTATGGCATTGTGCAGTCTGAGTATGGCGGCACAACAGAGCAATCGTGAGAGTTATCGTATCACCAAGAACATGACTATTTACAGCGATGTCATGCGCCAGTTGGACATGAACTATGTCGATACATTGGACTACGAAATGCTCACCGAGACAGCCATTAACCAAATGCTCCGGCGCATAGACCCCTACACCATGTATATCCCCAAGCGCGAAGATGACAACCTGCGCATGATGACTACGGGTAAATACGGCGGTATAGGTGCCATCATTATGCAGCGCGACAGTGCCGTGTATATTGCTGAGCCCTACGAAGGAATGCCTGCGCAGCTAAACGATGTGTTGGCAGGAGACAAGATACTGGAAGTAGATGGCATGAAATGCAGCAAAAAAACCACCAAAGAAGTATCCGACCGACTGCGTGGCAAGCCCGGTACGACGGTGCATTTAGTCTTGGAGCGCGAGGGTGAAGCCAAACCCATCGTTCGTGAGATTGAGCGCAAAGAGATACACCTGCCTGCTGTGAGTTATGCGAAAGCGATGGAGAATAAGACAGGTTATGTCCTGTTCAGTGAATTTACTGCCGGCAGCGCCCAAGACTTTCTCATAGCCGTGGATAAGATGGTGAAGCAAGACGGTATCGACCGTCTCATCATCGATTTGCGAAGCAACGGAGGGGGTATCATAGACGAAGCATTGCAATTGGTCAGCTACTTTGTCGATAAAGGCACCGAAGTTGTTTCCACCAAGGGCAAGATAGCCAGTTCGTGCCGTAGTTACACAACCTCCACTTCCCCACTCTATCGAGACATGCCTTTGGTGGTGCTCGTAGATGGGAACTCGGCATCAGCCGCAGAGATAGTTAGTGGCGGTTTGCAAGACTTGGGACGCGCCAAACTGATAGGTCAGCGCACCTTCGGGAAAGGACTGGTGCAATCGGTTCGTCCTATAGCCTACGACGGTCACGTTAAGATAACCACAGCCTATTACTACCTACCCTCCGGACGTTGTATTCAAGCTATAGACTATAACAAAGCTCGCAAGGACGGGAAAGCCGAAAAAGACACCACAGGTGGTGTGTTGCCGGACATTGTGCTGACAGATTCGCAAAAAGTGGATATCAGTTATACTCTCTATGCCAAAAACATGCTGTTTGACTACTCCGTTCGCTATCATCGAGAGCATGCCACAGTGGCTTCTCCCGAAGAATTTGAACTGACCGACGAAGAAATAGAGCAATTCATTCAATTCTTGGACGAGAAGAAGTTCAGTTACGAGACCGAGACAAGCAAGTATTACGAAGACATGCTCCGAATGGCGCGGCATGAAGATATAGACACCACTTTGCTGCAAGAATTAGAAGCAATAAAAGCACGCCTCAAACCATCCTACAGAGATGCCATCATGCGCAATCTGGATGAAGTGAAGCAGGCACTGGGAGCAGAAATCATGGAACGCTACTACTTCCAAAAAGGGCGCATCGCCTTCCTACTGCGCTACGACAAAGAATTGAAACGTGCGAAAGAGGAGATTGGGGATTGGTGATTTGTGATTTGTTATTTGTGATTTGTGATTTGTGATTGGTTCGGAATTATGAAAAGTTGGCAGAAAATAGGTGGGTTGGTTATACCTCTGATAGCGATGTGTGCGTGTGCCAATCGCGGTATAGGTCCTCAGGGCGGACCGGTGGATTCGATACCTCCGGTGCTGGTACAATCTACCCCTATCGATGGAGCACTCAACTTTCACGACAAACATATAGACCTTCTGTTCGATGAGTACATTCAATTGACCAACCCTGCTGAAAATGTGGTTATGTCTCCACCTCAGCAGCGTCCTCCTGAAATAAAAGCAATCGGCAAGAAGATCCGTATCGACTTGGCAGAACCCTTGCGCGACAGTACCACCTACACCATTGATTTTGGTGCTGCCATCGTGGACAACAACGAGCGAAACGCACTTGAGAACTTCTCGCTAAGTTTCTCCACCGGTGACAATATCGATTCTCTGGAGATATATGGTCAGGTAATCCATGCTGAAGACCTCAATCCTGTTTCCGGTTTGACCATCGGCATACACGAGAACATAGAAGACTCTGCCTTGGAGACGATTCCTTTCACGCGCATCGGGCGAACCAACGAAGAGGGCGAATTTGTTATTCGCAATATCAAGCAGGGGAGTTACCGGCTTTATGCCTTGCAAGATGTCAGTCGTGACTACCTATACCAGCCCGGAGAGGGATTGGCTTTTGACGAGGATACCATCACTCCTTACATCAACATCCGTATTGAGACCGATACCATTTGGGCAGACTCAATCGGTGCGGATAGCACCCTTTATCGCTATGCTGATAGCGTCTATACTGCCGAATACTACTATTACGAGCCGTCGGATATCGTGCTATACTTCTTTCATGAAGACAAACATCGCACCTATTTTCAGCGAGCCGACCGCAAGGAAGCTCACCGATTCACGCTGCTCTTCTCTGCGCCGCAAGCACAAGAGCCTATGTTGCTGCCATTGCGATTGGAAAACGATTCACTGGGGACAGACACCAATTGGGTAGATTTTACGCAGTACTGTTTGTTGCAGACCAGCCTAACTCGCGATACTTTCACCTACTGGCTAACTGACTCGGTTGCCATCAAGATGGATACGATACGGTTTGCCATGCGTTACCAAAAATCAGATTCGCTCTATCAGCTGCATACGCAAACCGACACCGTGATGGCCATCTACCGTGCACCACGCATGTCCGACAAAGCACGTGAAGCGCAAGCCCGCAAGCAAAAACAAGAACCATTACACATCAGTTGCAACGCCCGAAAAGGATTTGAGGTGTATGATACCCTTGCTATCACGAGTGCAACGCCGCTTAGAAAGTACATCAAGGACAGTATTCACTTGCAGCACAAAGTAGATACTACGTGGCAAGATATGCCGTTTGAAATCATCGGCATGGAGGCTAATAGCACCTATACGCAGCGGAAGTTGCAATTGCTTGCCAAATTGCAACCCAATGAGACCTATCAACTCTTGGTGGATTCGGCAGCGATATGGGATATCTATGGCAAGTGTAACAACGAGGAGGAATATTCAATGCAGGTTCGCAGTTTGGAGGAGTATGCGTCACTCAACGTCAAACTGGAAGACTTCACACCGCAGGCATATATCGTTCTACTGGACGACAAAGACCGACCTGTCAAACAGATGCAAGCAAACGTGAATGGTTGCAAATTTGAGTACCTAATGCCCAAAACCTACTATTTGCGTATGTTCATTGATTCCAATGGCGATGGCAAATGGACGACAGGAGACTGGATGAGTAAGCGCCAACCTGAGGCAGTGTATTATTTCCCTAAAAAACTCAATCTGAGAGCTAACTGGGACTTTGAAGAAACTTTCTCATGGAAATCGATTCCTGTGTTAGAGCAGAAACCACGAGCTCTCCGCAAAGAAAGCAATAGCAAAAAGAAATAAGGGGTGTTCTATCCCCATCATAGCAGTTGCAGATGCGTTGCACATTAGAGGGTACGAAATTCGTACCCTTGTTTTTTTAACATTTCTATCACTTGCGGCAAAGCAGACAACATATTGTCCGCCGCCTTGATAGAATCGTGAAAGACGATGATGCTTCCATTGCGGGTATAGCGTTGCACAACACTGAGTACATCCGCCGGCGTGTAGGATGGATTATAGTCGTGTGTGAGGACATCCCACAGAACCACCTGATAGCCGTGTGACATCAGCCAACGACGTTGAGCATATCTCGTTCTGCCGTGAGGCGGACGGAACAAATGAGATGATGGTGCATGCAGGACAGATTGTAGCGTTGTCTCACATTGCTCCGTATCAGCCACATAGGTAGAAGTGGTCGATTGGAGTCCTCGCAGATGGTGATAAGTATGATTGCCTATCTGATGACCACGCGACAGCACTTCTCGTGCCAAATCCGGGTAACGTGCCACGTTGTCTCCCACACAAAAGAAAGTAGCCTTGACGCGGTACTGGTCTAAGATATCCAGTACCGTCGGCGTGACATCAGGAATAGGCCCGTCGTCGAATGTGAGATAAACGCACCTACAAGACAAATCTCCCCGCCAAAGCACCTTACGATAAAGGTGCTGTAGGCAGGAAGGTATTTGAAATAAAGGTCGGAAATGAATCATTACTCCCAAGCCAATGCTGATGCACCAAGAACAGCGGCATCCGCTTCATTGAGTGCTGAGAACTGCACTTTGACCTTGTTTTGCCACAAGGAAAGCACGTTTTCGTTCATCGCCTTGACAATCGGCTCCATAATCCAATGACCGGATTTGGTCAAACCGCCAAAGAGGAAGATAGCTTCCGGAGCAGAGAATGCGATGAAATCTGCCAAACTTTGTCCAAGCAATGTGCCGGTAAAGTCAAAAATCTGTTTAGCCACCTCATCGCCTGCTTCTGCAGCCTTGAATACATCGTAGGATGTGATGTGGTCAATATCCAAAGAACGAAGTGATGTGGCACTGGTAGAAGAAGAAACTATCTCTTTGGCAGTACGAGCTACGCCTGTAGCAGAGCAATAGGTTTCTAAGCAGCCCTTGCGCCCGCAATTGCACTGGCGTGCGTTTTCACCGCGAACTGCAATCGTATGTCCCAACTCGCCGGCAAAGCCATCGTGACCATAGACGACCTTACCATCAATCACGATACCCGAACCAACACCGGTGCCGAGGGTAATCATGATGAAGTTTTTCATTCCTTTGGCAGCACCATAAATCATCTCTCCCATAGCGGCAGCGTTGGCGTCATTGGTGATAGTACAAGGAATGCCGAAACGATCGGACATAAGTTTGGCAAAAGGAACATGCGGCCAAGGCAGGTTCATAGCACCATCGATCATGCCGGTATAGTAGTTACCATTGGGAACCCCAGCACCGATACCGCGAATAGCAGCAAATCCGCCCAGAGGAGCTACCAGTTGTTCTGCCTCATGATACAAAGCATCGACATAATCGTTGATCTCCGGATATTGTTGTGTCTTGATGGAAGCACGAGCCACCACCTTACCCTCCTTGTCAACTACTCCCAAAACGGAGTTGGTACCTCCCATGTCAAGGCCTAAGACATATTGTTTTTTCATAGTAGAAAGATATTATTCGGTTGGGATATCCTTGTTCACATTCTTGCTACCAATGAGGGCGTAGAAGAGAATATATGCCAATCCCAAGATAGGAACGATATACGAAACGAGGTAGTTAGAGTGGTCAGCCAACAGGTTTTGGAAGAATGGCAGGATACCACCACCGCAGACGAGTGCCATAAAGATACCACTGGCAGCAGGGGTGTATTTGCCCAAGCCTTCAGCAGCGAGGTTGAAGATAGCTCCCCACATAACACTGGTGCACAGACCGCAAAGGAACATGATTACCATGCTGACAGGTACCAACTTGCCGGCGATTTGGATTGCCCATGTCTCAGGGAACAGCATTACGCAGAGCAACATGGCTATACATAGTATGCAGACAGAGGAGAGCATGGCTTTACTGGAAACTTTGCCACCCAGTGCGCCTCCTATCAGACGGCCAAACATCATGCTCAACCAATAGAAACCAACAATGGTTCCTGCGATAGCAGGCCCTACATTCTCAAGGCCTGACATGTACAGGTTGGCAGTATTAGGAATACCTACTTCCACGCCGACGTAGAAGAAAATAGCAATAGCCCCCAACACGAAGTGACGGAAGGACATAGGAGAATATTTGTCAGCCTTAGCGGCAGCACGTTGTTCAGCCGTTTCGATGTGAGGTTCGGGTATATTGCTGAAGAACACCACGAGGAATGCCACTACGAAAATACACATAGCAATCAGCATAGCAGGAGCCGCGTCTGCCACTTTAGCAGAAGCCATTTCACCACCAATCAGATATCCTAACAGGATAGGAGCAATCGTACCACCGATGGAGTTGCAGGAGCCGCCAAATTGAATGAGTTGGTTGCCACGATTGCCACCGCCACCCAAAGTATTGAGCATCGGGTTGACAACGATATTGAGCAAACACATGGAGAATCCGGCTACGAATGCACCGAGTACATAGATACCAAAAGACTCAGCGTATCCGCTCAGCCATTGGATACCGACACCGATAAAGCCCAAAGTGGCAGCCATTAAGGCAGTGAACTTGTAGCCCTTGCGTTTCAGAATGATACCACCCGGAATACCCATACAAGCGTATGCGATAAAATTAGCCAATGTGCCCAATTGCGACATAGCCGCAGAGGCGTTAAACTGACTCTTGACAATGACACCCATAGAACCGGCAAAATTGGTTACAAAGGCAATCATGAAGAAAAGCAGATACATCACCACAATAGCGGGGACGTTAAGTTTTTGCTCATTACTCATAGTAAAAAAATTTAATTATTTGCAGTTTTCAATTGATTATTCAGGAACAGCATCAGTCGGCGATGTAGGTGCCGGTAGTTGTTAGCGCGTTTGAGGTGATGATTGTCATCCACATACATCTGCATCTCAAACTGCTTTCCGGCTTGTACCAATGCGTCGGCATAGAGCCATGCGTTTTGTGCATGGACGTTATCATCGGCTGTGCCATGAATGAGAAGTAGTTTTCCCTGCAGTTGCTCAGCCAAAGGCAGGAGCGAGCTCATGCTATAGCCGTTTTCGTTGACCATGGGACGGCGCATATAACGCTCTGTATAGCCGGAATCGTATAGACGCCAATCGGTGACCGGAGCAATAGCTATACCGCAGCAGAACGGACTATTGGGTTCAGACATTGTGCGAATCGTCTGATAGCCGCCGTAGCTCCATCCGCACATACACATGTGCGCGCTATCTACATAAGGAAGGGACGCCATATAATTGGCTACGGATATATGATCCTGTGCCTCTTTCTGACCAAGTAGCATGTATGTCTCGTTTCGCCACTGACGTCCACGGCAGTCGGTGCCGCGTGGATCAGCATTCACTACGATATACCCCTGCGTTGCCAAGTATGTTCCCCAACGTTTGCGCCAACGATTGAGTACACGCTGCGAAGCGGGACCGCTATACTGCAACACCACTACCGGATAGCGCTTACCGGGCTCGATGGCAGGTAGAATGACGTAGGCATCTAAGGTATCACCTCGTTCCGTAGGGATGGTGATAAACTCTGTCTTGGGCAGGTTCATGTCATTCCACTTGGTTTGTAAGGCGGCATTGTCTAAGACGACAGTTCCCTTGTTCGGCTTGCCGTTTTTGAGGGTATAGAGGGTATAGATATTGGGCACAGCGACCGACTGGAAACAATCGATATACCGCTTCATATCGTTAGAGAAACGTGCATCGTGTGTACCCGCTGTGGTGGTGAGGGGGGTGTTCTCTCCCTTGCGCATATCTACCATCATCACTTGCCGTGTCAGGGGCGTAGAAGCTACTTGATAGTACATCAGCCCTTGTGCTTCATCAACGCCGTAGATACGAGTAATATCCATCGCAGCGGGAGTGAGGGTTTTGATAGGGGCACCCTGAGCAGAGTGCAAATAGGCACGACGCCATCCTTCTCTCTCGCTTAACACAATGAAACGTCCATCTGCCAGCCATTGCCACTGGTCAAACAGTTCGTAATCCATAAAGTATTTGTCGCTCTGCTCCTTGTACAACAAGCGGCACACCGTTGATTTGGTATTAGCTGTCAGCACTTCCAGTTGTGTTTGGTCACGATTGACTTTGAGGATATTCAATCCGGCATCCTGAGGTGCTTTGGTTTTGGGGTCTATCTGAGGTTTAGCCCACACAATACGCGGCAGATAGGCATCCTCGCAATCGTCAATCTGCATCGTGCGAATACCTTTGTAGAGGATATCATACACACAAACTGATGCGGTAGCATTGATTTCACCCGCTTTAGGATAACGCAGGGCTTTGAGAATAGGATAATTTTGACTCTTGTCATCCAATACGTATTCCTGCCATGCAAACTCCGGCACATGGGTTTCGTCCAGACGTACGAAAGCCAACTGCTTGCTATCCGGTGAGAATGCAAACATGCGTGTAATACCAAATTCCTCCTCGTAGAGCCAGTCGCTGATGCCATTGAACACATCTCGTCCTTCGGTTTCATCGTTGGTGATAGCAATCTCCGTAGAGAAATCGGTCTTGTAGATATAGAGGTCTTTGCCCTTGGCATAAACCACATACTTGCCATTGGGTGACAGAGCAGCGTCGCGCACAGGACCATCGCTCAAGTGTACACGTGTTCCACGCTGTGTATCTACAAGGTAGTAGTCTGCCACGAACGAGTGACGGTAAATCTTCTGCTTGTTCTCATATTCCAGACGATAACGGCACGCCGACTCCGACGACGCATTGGCCGCGTTTAAGATAGAGTCCTGTTGCTGTGTGGATAGTGATTGGGCATTGTATTTCCCATCAAGGATATCATCCAATAAATCTGCCTGTGCCAGCATAGGTAACGATAGCAGTACGTACAAGAGTAGTCGTTTCATAATGTTTCGCATTAAAGGCTGCGTTATTATTTACGGTATGTTCTTTATAATTTGTAGAACCTACCTTCGGTATTTTTGCCTACAAAGGTACAACAATTTTTCCGAAGGAGCAAGCAAAAGGATATTTTTGTGTAAAAAACACAATCCCTTACAGCACTTTAGCCAGTCCGCCTTCGGATGTCTCCTTGTATAGCGATGGGATATCGTGTCCGGTAACGCGCATCACATCCACTACGCGGTCAAAGCCCACACGGTGACTTCCGTCCGAGAAGGAGGCGTATATATTGGCATCCAGCGCACGAGCGGCCGCATAGGCATTGCGCTCAATACAAGGGATTTGCACCAACCCGCATACCGGGTCACATGTCATACCCAAATGGTGCTCCAAGCCCATCTCTGCTGCGTATTCTATCTGAGCAGGACTGCCGCCAAAGAGTTGGTTAGCCGCAGCAGATGCCATAGCACACGCTACGCCCACTTCTCCCTGACAACCCACTTCCGCACCCGCGATAGAGGCGTTGGTCCGAACGATATTGCCTATCAGTCCCGCAGTGGCTAATGCGTGCAAAATGCGTGTCTCACTGAAATCGCGGCTTTTCCACAGGTGATATAACACGGCAGGCACTACCCCACTCGACCCACAAGTGGGGGCTGTGACTATCTTACCCATAGAGGCATTTTCCTCAGCCACTGCCAACGCATACGAGAAAACGAGTGCACGTGTTCTGAGGTTATCCTTGTATCCGGATGCTTTGACATGGTACATACCCGCTTTGCGGCGCAGTCCGATAGGTCCGGGTAGCACCCCTTCGTGGTCTAATCCCCTTTCTACCGCTTCGACCATCACCTGCCAAACTTCATGCAGATAGTTCCAAATCTCTTTGCCCTCGTTCTCCTCCACATACTCCCAATAACTTCTACCGGTGGATTCGCAGTAGTTTTTGATGTCGGTGAGAGTGTGCATTTGATAGACATCCGGTGATGGACTCTCGCGCCCTTCTTCTGCCAAAGCACCTCCACCTATGCTAAACACCGTCCAGCGATCCAGTTCGTTGCCGGCCTTATCCATCGCAAGGAAAAGCATACCATTGGGGTGATAAGGAAGGAACACCTCCGGTTGCCAAATAATATCTATATCCGCTATCACATCAGCGATAGCCACATCGGTCATGTGTCCCTTGCCGGTAGAACCCAAACTGCCGTACAATGTTACCTCATAATGAGCGGCGTTGGGATTGCGTGCCAGGAACATTTCTGCGGCACGATGAGGAGCCATCGTATGACTGGACGATGGACCATTGCCTATACGAAAAATATCTCGAATTGTTTTCATATTCTACATACCTCCATTGACTTCGATGACTTGTCCTGA
Organism: Candidatus Colicola coprequi; assembly: GCA_018065765.1. Taxonomy (GTDB): domain Bacteria; phylum Bacteroidota; class Bacteroidia; order Bacteroidales; family Paludibacteraceae; genus Colicola; species Colicola coprequi. The sequence goes on along the minus strand of JAGHSR010000158.1, from coordinate 13,028 downwards.
GACATATGAGGAGAGGTCGCTGGCAAGGAAGAGAGCCACTTTGGCTACTTCTTCGACAGAACCGCCACGGCGCATCGGCACCAACTTGATGTATTCTTGCACGACGGTCTCGGGTAGTGATGCAGTCATATCGCTGATGATAAACCCGGGTGCAATGGCATTGGCACGGATACCTCTTCCGCCCAGTTCCTTAGCGGTGGATTTAGTGAGAGCTATCAGCCCCGCTTTGGAGGCTGCATAATTGGCTTGTCCCGCGTTGCCATTGATGCCAACGATGCTGGACATAGAGATAATAGATCCTCTGCGCTGACGCACCATAATCGGTGTAACTGCATGGATGAAATTGAACGCAGACTTGAGGTTGACATTGATAACAGCATCCCATTGCTGTTCGCTCATGCGCAGAAGCAAACCGTCTTGGGTAATACCGGCATTATTGACCAAAATATCTATAGAGCCAAAGTCCTGGAGTATCTGGTTGACCACCGTATGTGCGGCATCGAAGTCAGCCGCGTTGCTTGCATACGCTTTCACTTGGACACCCAAAGCGGCTATCTCTGTTTGTGTGGCTAAAGCCTGCTCATTGATTTTCAAATCGGTGAAAGCGATATTGCACCCTTCTGACGCCAATTGGAGTGCAATAGCCTTGCCTATGCCGCGAGCGGCACCTGTAATGATGGCAGTTTTAGATTGTAAAAGCATATAGGTTAGGATTTGATAAGTTCAGTATTGTTGGTTGTTTCGTTTTTGTCAGACGACTGAGGAGCAAGTTCAGTCTCCTGACTTTCGCCCTCCGATGGCTGATGGGTGTCATCCTCTATCGGGAAGAATCCTGTCGGTTGAAGGATGGTATATTGGCTCATTGTTTGGTCACTGACAAAACCTATCCCCTGAATGACCGATGAAGAACGAGCAATAGTGATGGAGGAGTCGGAATAGATTTTTTGCGTTTGTTGGTTCCAGTACAACTCAGGAGTATCAAACTCTTCGCCTTTTTCGTTCACTGCGTGAACATGTCCCCGCAGTTGCCATAGTTCCTCTGAATCAAGGTACTTGGCATAATCGGCTTGGAGTGATGCTTCCACCTCAAGGTTCTCGTTGAATTTCTCCAAATAAATACCTTGTGTGAACTCCCAATAAGAAGGAGAAGCTTTGTCATAAACATCCCATCGGTCAGCAGTAATGCGGTACCGTGTAATTCCGGAATCGGAGATGAGCGTTGTCACTTGGCTGGCTTCCAACACAGGAACGATGGAACGATCCTGGATAGCGTCAGCACGCAAGCGCACTTCCTTAGAACAACTCACAAAGCACCCCCCCATCACCAGTACGACACCGGCGATGGTCGTGTGAAAAGTTGAAGATTGAAGATTGAACATTCTATTTCGCAGCACGGCAGGTAGTTCTCTCACCAACCCAACCGCCCACGATAAAGGTTTCGCCCTCTACAAGTTCGGGGAGGTCAAAGATGTCCTCCCTGGTTGGGAAGTATTTGCTAAAATCTGCAATGTACTTATTGGCAAGATCCACTATAGACGAATCGGCACGTTTGGCTTTGTTGAACTGATCCACAGCAGCCCAGAAAACGGTTTTGTTGAGGATAGCAGCTTTAGCGGCAGGCACATCTCCATTGCTATATGGTTTAGCAGCAGCATAGCACAAACCTATCAAGATATAGCTACGTCCTGCGTCGGGGTCAGACTCCAATGACAAGCGAGCCGAGTTGCGAGCCTCGTAGTAGTTGCCTAAGTCCTTGTATTGCGTCATAGCAATGTTGTAGTAGTAATCTGCGCGATTCTTATTTGCTTCGGGGTCCGTAATGTCAATCATTTCGATCGCCTGTTTGAAATAAGCAATTGCGCCTTGGGGATCATTTTTTTTGAGGCACATTTTAGCACAACCTGCGGCTGATTCCTCGGTCGGTTTCAGTTTATGAGCGGCTTCTGCGGCAGCAAAATAAACCTCTGACTCTGTGCAATTGACACGACGATAGAGTTTCATGAGTTTGAGCATTTCATCAAGATTGGTGGTGTTCTCCTTAACAAAGGTTGCGTACAGTTCATCCATCTTGGTGCAATCAGCAGCACCCGAAACGGCAAAGCTATTATCCACATAGTCCTTCCATTGTGCATCAGAAGCGTCGGTAGAAGCAGCTAATATACCCGAAACGAGGGTGTAGTCCGAAACAAACTGATCAGCATATTTATTGGCATCAGCCTTGTACATATTCATACTGAGTTCAAAGTACTTGACGAGCACCATCACCTGTGATTTATTTCCCATCCCATCAATGGACTGACGCAGCCAATTGTAGGCTGTTAGTTTGAGTTCATCCTCGGGGAAGTACTGGATGTAGTCTAAACCCTTTAGTCCTAAGACATATGGAGTTGGGTATTTGGCATCGTCACCGAACCACTTGATACGTTTGTCGTATAACTTCATGAGCATGTCACGAATCTGATGTTTCTCCTCATCGGTAGTGGCTTGCGTATATTTCCAATCCAGAATTTTGGAACCTTGTGTGTAGATAACACGCGAATAGTTAGGGCACTCGTTGAAAACACTAAGCCAAGGTTCGTAGGCGTCTGCAAATTGTTTGTTCTTCACACTCTCGTTGAACAGAGAAGTATTGATAGTACATTCTTCGGTGATGACAGGAATTTCATCTTCTGCAGGTTCTGTTACAACGGTCTGTTGAGAAGTTTCTTCTACGACTTTTTTAGGTTTTTTAGCGATAGCCAGTGCAGGAACGGTTGCACACAAAACGATAATTAAAAGGGATTTTTTCATTTGTATTGTTTTTTAAGTTTTATGATTGCTTTCTTAGAGTTTACGCTTGAAGAACCAGTTCTCATTGACAGCCACCGCGATGGTGAGTTTGAGACAGTTTTCATTGAGTTGATTGATAGATGCTCGGTGCGTGTATTCCAGCGTCGTGTTCACCAAGGTTGCGGAAGTGCGCAGCGGCAACCCGAAACCCGCAGAAATAGTAAAATCCTTTTGTCCGGAATTGCCCACATACGAATCAATCATGGAAGCTCCCACACGCCAGAACATACGTTCGGCATAGTTGCGTCCGTTGGGGTTGTGACGGTATTCGCAACCCAGTGAAATCTTCGTGTGATTTTTGAGTGTGCCCGTCTCACCGAAACAGAGCACATTGTTCCAATCCTGACGGTAGTAGTCGCAAGCAATGGTCAAACGATCAGCATAGTTGTAACTCAGCCCGCCGCCATAGGTCATTGGCACCTCAAATCCGTTGTCCGTAACACGAACAGAGTCCACGAAATTGATTTCGTATTGGACATAGTCACCATTCAGACGTTGTTTATTTTCAAATATACCACCCAGGCAGAAACTATGTTTTCCGAACGTGTGGAACAATTGCATACCATAGCGAAAGCGGAAACTGCCCACGTGCATGTTTTTCCACATGTCGGAACCATGGATGGAGGATTCCGTAAAAGTAAGAACGGTTTCGTTGTTGATTTCGCCAAACATATAGTAGAAGTTAGCTCCGAGTGCCACCCAGTCAAGGATATTAAAACTCAGTCCTCCATAGACTTGTGTAATGCCTCCTGCACCAACGTAGGAGATGCCATATTCGTGTCCTCCTACCGAATCGGTCACTCCAAAAGCATATCCCATAGATGTATAAGGCATGATACCGGCCGAGAAACCGATATGTTGTTTCCAAATTGGGAACTGTAGGGTTACGTATTCGAGGTTACCGTTAATCTTGTTTTTTTTGCCTGACGCATCGGAATAGTTCGTCCAGAGGATACTTCCTGCCAAGTCGAACATGAAAGAGGTACTATCGCAAGCAGTATAAGATGCCGGTTGTGATGGGTTGATAGCCGAATTGCGTCGCATACCTAAGTTGACACCCCCCATAGCACGATAGGCATTAGGGATATTGTCGTTCATCTCACCATACGCAAATCGCGACGATGGCGATGAAGTGGCATTTTGTGCCCCAGCCGGTACGGTCATTGCGAGAGCTATGATTGCGATATATATATACTTCAATCTCATTTATTTCAGTTAGTACAAATTTAGTGCCATTCGCGGCTTTGTATGGTTAATCGTGCGCTTTGTTGAACTCCAGTATTCGATTTAATCCTTTTAGGACGAGGTGTTTGTCATAGCAAATATGGGTTTGCATATTTCTCAGGATATGATTGGCTTGCCCGCCGGTCATGATGGTTTGATAGTTCTCCATGCGTTCGTTGAGGGTACGCATGTAGCCCTTGACCTCAAAGCAGATTCCTCGTACTACGCCTGCCAAGATAGCGTCTCGTGTATTAGCACCAAACAAGGGAATCAGTTCACCCTCGCCTGCCTCAACCAAAGGCAGTTTTTTGGTCATTTGATGCAGTGCGGATAAACGCATTTTCAGTCCCGGTGCTATGTTTCCGCCGATGTAGTGTGCGTCCTTGTTGAGAAAATCGTAGGTAATAGCCGATCCAATATCAATAATGAGCACATTCTCATTAGGGAAGAGTTCTGCCGCGCCTACAGCAGCAGCCAAGCGGTCTTGTCCAAGTGTGGCAGGCGTATCGTAGTCATTTACGATAGGCAGCGGCGTCTTGTGGTCCAACAGGACAAAACGCTTGCTCAATCGATGGAGTGAATTGACCATGGCTGGCTCCAGATTGACGACCGATGAGATGATGCTATCGTTGATAGGATAGAGAGCGAACACGCGTTCAACATCAGCAGCAGTGAAAGACTTATACACAAAAGTCTTCACTATACGTCCGTCTTCCGCGAACAGAGCCACTTTGGCTCTTGAGTTGCCATGATCAATGCAGATATTCACTCGTGAATGCTATTTGGATTACGCGTTGAGACTCTTATTCGTCCGCCATGCGGGTATAGAGGAAACGCTTGATACTCTTTTTAGGCGTTTTCTCGAACTCATGGGGGTAAAGTTTGATTTTGGTAATGGGTTCGTAAGCAGCCAGTTGCGTATTGAGGATTTTTCTATTTTCCTCCATCGCCTCTTCCAGTTGTTCCTCAGATAGTGAGTTTTGATCGACTACTTCGTAGTCCGGGCAAACAAGTGCTACCAGTTTATCATCGTGTTGGAGCACGATAGACTCCATGACGTATGGCATGTTGTTGAGTTTTGCCTCTATCTCTTCGGGGTAGATATTTTGTCCGCTTGGTCCAAGGAGCATTGTTTTGTTACGTCCTTTGATGAATAGATATCCCTCTTCGTCTATCAGTCCCAAATCGCCGGTTTTGAGCCAACCATCCTTGGTAAACACTTCAGCGGTGGCATCAGGATTACGGTAATAGCCTTGCATTACATGTTCGCCTTTGACAAGTATTTCCCCCACTCCTTCGGCATTGGGGTGGTCTATTTTAGCTTGCATCAGCCCCGGTATGAGTTTTCCGCAGGAGAAAGGCTTGTAGTCTTGAAACAGTGAGAACGAGATGAGCGGTGCGCATTCGGTCATGCCATATCCCACTGAAACGGGAAATTTGATGCGTCTCAAGAACGCTTCCACTTCCGCATTGAGGGGTGCTCCACCGATGATGATTTGGGAGAACTCACCGCCAAAAGCGTCGATCAACTGCTGACGGACTTTGTTCAGCACCATGTCGCTCAATCCGGGTACTTTCAAGACCCAACTGATGGGTGCTTTGCTAATCTGAGGAGCAATCATCTTTTTGTAGATTTTCTCCAATATCAGAGGAACAGAGACAATCAGTGTTGGTTTGACTTCGGCAAAGGCTTGTAGCAGGATTTTCGGTGCCGGTGTACGACCGATGAAATAGGTATGTCCTCCGGCGGCCAAAACGCCCAAGAAATCTACGATACAACCAAAGGCATGTGCCAATGGCAAGAATGCCACATGCCGGCAACCGGGCCAGAGGCGTTGTGTATCAATGAAATATTTGATATGTCCTGCCAAAGCATTGCAGGGAGTGACGACTCCCTTGGAGAAACCGGTGGTTCCACTGGTATAGTTAATACTGGCAATCTCCTTGTTTCTGCGCTCCGGGAAGCAGACATCTTTTTGGGTGAACGTTGTGTATTTCTTGTCGAACATTACTTGTGCGCGCTGCCATGTAACATTGGTATGCGAGTGGGTTGTGCCCAAGACAGCAAAGTCCTTTAAGGAGTACACCACGCTAACATTCTCTAATTCATCCAAAGATAGTCCTTCCCAATTGAGTTCGGAGATAAAAAGCAACTTCGACTCAGAATGATTGATGATATGTAGGGCGTCGTTCGCCTTGAAATCCTGTAAGATAGGTACGATGATGGCACCATAGGTGACTGTAGCCAGATAGACAGTAACCCAGTTGCATGTATTGCGTCCCATGAGAGCCACTTTATCATCTTTTTTAAGACCACATTGTTTGAACAACAAGTGTAAACGTGCTACTTGCGCAGCCAATTGTCCGTAAGTCAATGTATTGGTAGTCCCATAGTCGGTAATGGCTTCGAGATCCCAATGTTCGCGGAGCGAACGCTCGTAAATCTTAACGAAATTATCTTGCTCAGAAACTAACATAACATGATTGTATTTGAGGTATAGTATTTTGGTTATTCTGCGGTAGGAACCGAAAGAATATCATCTGTTGCGTCCTGTTTGCCGGCTGCATCCTGGTTGACAGCCACTCCATCTACAATGTACTGACTATTACCGCGCCAGGGCAACGTACCGAGATAGCGTTTCCAATGCAGTTTGATTTGGCGATTGGAACTATTTTCTATCTGTCGTGCCACCTGCTCATCTTCGACAGAAAAGCGAAATTCATTGGACTGGATAGTAGCTTGTGAGTTCTTACTATTGTAGCCCGTTTGAATCATTTTCCCCTCATAAGTCTTGAAGATAAATCCTTCGTTTTGGAAATAGTTGATATCTCCTTCGTTAACACCTGTGCTATAGACATAGCAGAATTTGACAAAGATAAAACCAGCCAGTCCAAGCACCACAATGGCAGTGAGCCAACCAAAAATTTTACCGGACGTATTCATACTGAACGGAATTTGATATTTAACTTCATTTTTGTTACGCAAAGACAATCTATAGCCCCACTATAAATCCATACTTACGCATATCGGCCGCAAAGGTACGACTTTTTTTGGGAACATGCAAGCAAATTCAAAAAAAAGCAAAGTTCGCAGTTAATCTACCCTCATAGTGCCAACGCGCAGCATTGCGAAAATAGAGGTATTCAGGAACCCATATCTTGTCATCTAGATTGGACAGATTTGAGTGATACAGGGAAATTGAAGAATGTATCCGGATATGGTTCATTCTCCAAAGTAAAGTGCCACCATTCTGTAGGAAACGGTTTGAACCCATGGCGCAACATAGCATCTCGCAGCAAATGGCGCATGGCCAACTGCTGTTCTGTGAGGTCGGTGTATGTAGGGTATGAACTCATGCCGAACCAATCAAATGTACCTCCCATATCGACTTCGCGTTCGGTATTCATATCAAAAAGAGTCAGGTCAACGGTAGAACCATGCGTATGGGAACTATATTCACAGATGAAGCCTTCGGGGAAGAGACGATCTTTTGCTAATTCGGGGTAGAAATAAGGTTTCATGATAGTATCATCCACATCTTTAGCCCAACGAACAAAATGGTCCACGGCGCACTGCGGGCGGTAAGCGTCGAAAATCTTGATGCGATAGCCCTGTGCCTTCAATTCATCGCTAACCTTTTTTAGGGAATCGACGGCTTGTCGTGTCATAAGAGCGATAGGTTCGTCATAACCATCTACGCGCGCGCCCACGAAATTATAAGAGGAGTGATAACGGATTTCCAAGATAGCATCGGGGATTTCTGCTGAGATACTGACGAAGTCGTATTTAGCTCCTTCGGGCTGCGGAGGAACACACTTATGGCTATCTCCCATCAGCCACTGCATCAGTGCGGTAGTCCATATATCGCGGAAATCGGTTGGGTGGAATCCCCATCCGTGTCCCCCTTTTGGGTACATGTGCAGCACGGCGGGTACACCGGCTTGCTGCAACGCCTCGTAGTAACGCAGACTATTGGCAATAGGTACCCCTTCATCGTCTCCACTTAGAGCAATGAATGCCGGTGAAACCTGAGAATTGATATGCAACTCGTTACTATATAAAGTTTCCAATTCCTTAGATGGATTATCGCCAATCAGGCTACGACGTGTTATGGCATGCGTGATGGTCGTATCCATTGAGATAACGGGATAGATGAGAATATGAAAGTCCGGTCGGTTAAGTTCGGAAGTGTAATGTGTTGCCACGGTCGAAGCCAAGTGCCCTCCGGCAGAAAAACCCATTATGCCCAGTCGTTGGAAGCCCAGTTCATCGGCTTTTTCGTGCATTATCTCCATGGCACGCAAGGCGTCTGTCAAGGGTATAGAGGAATGTCCGTTAGGCATACGATAACGCAAGACAGCCAAGGTAATGCCGTTGTCATTCAGCCAAGGTGCCATGTCTGTGCCTTCATAGTCCTCGCAAACGCCGGTGTAAGCACCTCCCGGGCAAACAAGAATAGCCGTTCCGTTGGGGTGTGCCGCGGGGAAGATTGTCAAGATAGGATGATACACATTCAGCGTGGAGCCATATTGCTTCATCTCCTGTCCTTCCAAACCATTATCCTCAGCGGGACCATCCGGCCATAAGTCCAACACTTGAACTTGCGTGCTTTATTCCTTGGTAGTATGCTAGCACGCCATTAGTGCCAATGCACATAAAAGAAAGAGTACTTTTTTCATGGTTCGTGTAATTTGCGTTGCAAAGGTACATTTTTTTTGCAAGATACACAAATATTTTTGCGTATTACATAAAATTATAGATAGTGAGGAAATATAACTAACATGTGTAGTGTGTACTTGCGCTCCATGTATAGCCTTGGTATGAACCGTATATGCACAGCAAAAGCAATGGTCAAAAACTGAAATGAACAAAGATGTTTGCAAAAAGTTGCAAAAAGTAGAAAAACAATAAATTATTTGCATACGTACAAATAATGTTGTACCTTTGCAGTGGATTTTGTGGGGGTATATATCTTTTTCAAGATCCAGACATATTGAAAAAGGCGTTTAACGCGCTTTGTTCTTGGCGGTTCAGAATGTGAGAAGTTCTAAAAGTCAATGCCAAGGCGAAGCAACGGAAAATGTCTGTATTGTGTGTATTTAGGTACACCTTGTGCGCGTGTATGCGCGCGATTACATAATAAGGTGTGATACATACGGTGCAGGTCGAAGTTGCTCGTTTTACATTGACAGGCATCTTCTCACAGCCCAGAACCGCAGGACGAGTAAATTTCGGACCTGCGCTTTTTGTATTATGTCTAAATCGTAGAATAACAAATTTAATGGAGTAAGCCGAAAAGCCATAAGTGAGTAGGCGGGATAAATAAAATTATAAACCAAATGAAAAAAAGTTTATTTATGATGTTTGTTAGCGCATTCTCGTTAACAATGTATGCCCAAACTTACAAATTAGGGGATTTAAGTGAAAAAGATGGTATCAAAGCACTCGTTGTTTATGTAGATGAGTCTGGAGAACATGGACTTATGTTATCTCCACGTGCATACCTCGGAGATGAATGTTTTGAAGAAAAGGAAACTAAACCCAATTTTGAAAACTTCAAAGTAGAAACACGAGCACAGTTTGAAGCCCAACAGAAATTTGTAGCAGGAATTGTAAAAGGAAAAATTAAGAAACAATGTAAACAAACGGGGGAAGACTATAAAGTGGTTTATGAAAAACTCATGAGTACTCTGCGTGACACATTGGAAATGCAATTAGAATTGATAGATATGATGGCACAAATGCCACGCCTAACATGTCCTGTAAAACACAAAGATAAAGAATGGAATGAGATGTACCAAAACATTTTAAGTTCCAACGGTGAATACGGCAAAGAAAATACACAAGCCATCTTAGATTATTGTATAAAGAATGATATTTCTATGCAAGACTGGTTTCCTGCATACTATTGGGTAACTCAACTCGGTGAAGATTGGTTTATTCCTGGTGCACATGAATTGGAATTATTTGGTTTGCAATTTGTAGAACATTTAGGTGCAGGACTCAAGAATGCTACTATGAAGATGGATAAAATAAAAGAACGTATAGCAGCATATAATAATTATAAATATAATTGGAGTTTTTTAACATGCGTTTACCCGAGTTATTCTATAAGCTCATCAATGTTAATAGAATCATCAACATTATCTAAAGCAACATGGGCAGAAAGTAAAGAAAACAAAGATAAAATTGTATTCAATTCAGGGAATGGAAGCTTAGTTGGAGTACTTGCAGGTGCCATAGACAAAGGTGTTAATATACAACCTCTCGCCTTTTTCTACGGAGATACCAACTACAATGGAGTGCAAAGTTTCTTTGCAACGGGAATAAATGGAGGATACTATGCTATGGCAGAGTTTTAATAACCATATAAAGATTGTTGTATGAGAAAGTATTTTTATTTGATATGCCTTTTAGTTGTGGCATATTTATTACCCGCATGCAAAACATATACAGCAGTAACTGTAAGTAACATTGAACCATATTCTGTACAACAAAAAAGTCCTAAAATGGATTTTTTAGGATTCAAGAATCTATCGCGCTACAATGAACTGATGGTAAATTTTGGCGAAGACTTACAAAAAATGCAGATTGCAGAAGATAGAACAAAATTCTATCTTGGGCGTTTTGATTTGCAGGAACTATCCTCTTATTCGGGGAGTCATAGATATGTGTCATTTGTGGATGTAATACGACAGAATTACACACATTCTGACATTGTGGATGACAATAGAGATATGGAATTAGCAGGTTGGTTGATAGGAGGACTAACATGCTTCACTCTTGTACCAGTATATGTTCCTTTATTATGTTGTTGTAAAGGCAACACAACTGAAGTCGTACTTAATGCGGAATATAATCTTTGCGTGTATGATACCGAAAAAAAAACATTAGTGAAAAGTGAAACTATCTCAATCAATCAAACAGAACGATTAAATGGTCGATATTCACATAAAGAGACTAATCAAAAAGCTATCAATTTGCATTACAAAACTATTTTGCGTAATAATTTATTAGAAGCATTCGCAAAAATGTATAAAGAGTTGTAATCCAAGAAAGACACTAATACATTGATCAACCAAGAGGAGACCGAAATCTCCTCTTTTTGTTTTGTTAGTTGACTAGTGGGCTAGTTTACTAGGACACTAGGACAACTAATAGTTGACTAGTTTACTAGAGCACTAGGACAACTAATAGTGGACTAGTTTACTAGGGCACTAGGACAACTAATAGTGGGCTAGTTTACTAGGGCACTAGAAGACTAGTTGACTAGGGGGCTATGGACGAGGGAACTAGATAACTAGGGAACTAGTTGACTAGAAGAATAGGATAATCAAAAACAGGTATCAATAGCCACGGACACGGCGACGGGCGGCAGACATTTGTTCCTTGATACCGCCTTCAGTGAGGAAAGCGGCTTCAAGTTTCTTGAGATATGAGAATATACCCCTATCCGCCTGATGAATAAGGGTTAAAGCCGTATTACAAAACTCCTCCAAACTCCAACGTTCAAAATAAGGAGCATACTGCTCTACCCCATTATGGGCAAAGCAAAAGTCTTTCAGCGCTTTGCTGCGAGGATGAGCCGTAGTCCAAATAGGCAAACCATGCACACGCAATTGGTCCTCGTAATCTTCTTGCAGTTCTTTGAGTGAGCCACGTGCAACATTGAGTAGTTTGATAGCCATCTCCTTTGATGCCATGCCGTCTTCTAGTCCCTCCACTATATTCTGTTTGCCCGAACGAGCTGCCTGAACCATTTGGTCAATAGTGCGGTCACCACGCTCCAAATAGCGATTTACAAAAAAGAAAGTCATATCGTAAAGAATGACCGTCTTCTTGTAAAAAATCAGCGATTTGTAGTCGGTGATGGGTTTGAGGAAACCGTCAGGGGCGAGGGGAGAGAGCATAAGATAAGAGGACTAAGAGTTAAACGAACTAGGATACTAGGAGACTAGGAGACTAGAAATCTAGATAACTAGGATTCTAGGGAACTAGTTAACTAGATGACTAGAAAACTAGAACCCTAGGATACTAGAAAACCTTTTATTGCATGAGCAATTCCATGATGGTGCAAGCGGCTTTAGCCACGTTGCTACCAGGACCGAAGATGGCAGCTACGCCAGCTTTGTAGAGGTAGTCATAGTCCTGTGCAGGAATGACACCACCAGCGATAACCATGATGTCCTCACGGCCAAGTTTCTTGAGTTCAGCAATCACTTGAGGCACAAGAGTCTTGTGACCGGCAGCCAAAGAGCTGACGCCCAATACATGAACATCGTTCTCGACAGCTTGCTTAGCAGCCTCAGCAGGAGTTTGGAACAACGGTCCCATATCCACATCAAAGCCACAATCGGCATAGCCTGTTGCTACTACTTTAGCACCACGGTCATGACCATCTTGACCCATCTTAGCAATCATAATACGAGGTTGACGGCCTTCTTTCTTAGCGAAGGCAGCGGTGAGTTCTTGTGCCTTGACAAAATACTCATCATTCTTGGTTCCTGAAGCGTACACGCCTGAAATAGTTCTAATAGTTGCTTTATAACGTCCTACGACAGCTTCGCAAGCGTCAGAGATCTCGCCCAATGAAGCGCGGAGCCCTGCAGCCTTAACAGCGAGAGCGAGGAGGTTTTCACCTTTCTTACCATCAGCCCATGCCTGAACGGCAGCTGTGATTTCCTTAAGAGCAGCCTGCACGGCTTTCTCGTCACGGTTCTTGCGAAGTTCAGCCAGACGAGCTACTTGCTCTTCGCGAACAGCGGTATTATCAACCTCAAGGATATCAATAGGATCTTCGTGGTCAAGACGATACTCGTTGACACCGATGATCTTCTGTGAACCTGAGTCGATACGAGCTTGTGTGCGAGCAGCGGCTTCCTCGATACGCATCTTAGGAATACCTGTCTCAATAGCCGCAGCCATACCACCCAGTTTCTCAATTTCCTGGATGTGCTCCCAAGCCTTGTCAGCA
>JAGHSR010000122.1 GCA_018065765.1 Candidatus Colicola coprequi | reverse complement strand
TCATTATGCATTTTGCATTTTGCATTTTGCATTTTGCATTTTGCATTTTGCATTCTGCATTTTGCATTTTGCATTCTCGATTCTCCACTCTCCATTACGCGCCTCGTGGCGTTACGCTACTGAGCGTAATGAATCAGATTGTGTCCTGTCATGTCGGCGGGTTGGGCAATGCCGAGCAGGTGGCAAAGCGATGGTGCCACATCGGCTAAGATACCGTTTTGGCATGTTACCTTATCTATTTTGCTTGCATCAGCCGGCACATAGACGAACGGCACCGGATTGAGGCTGTGGGCAGTATTGGGCGTTCCGTCCTCATTGACGGCATGGTCCGCATTACCGTGGTCAGCAATGATGATGACATCGTAGCCGTTCTTGTTGGCAGACTTAATGACACGATCTACACAGATATCAATCGTAACCACCGCCTGCTGAATAGACGCATACACCCCTGTATGACCAACCATGTCACCATTGGCAAAATTGAGGGTAATGTACTCGTATTTCTGCGTATCCATCGCCTCGCAGAGTGCTGCTGCCACTTCGGGTGCGGACATCTCGGGTTGCAAATCGTAAGTGGCTACTTTAGGTGAAGGAATGAGAATACGGTCCTCGTTCTCAAATGCTGCATCACGGCCACCGGAGAAGAAGAAAGTAACGTGAGCAAACTTCTCTGTTTCTGCTATGCGCAGTTGGTGCATACCCGCTTTAGAAACAATCTCTCCCATCGTGTTTTGAACGTTCTCCTTCGGGAAAAGAATATGCACACCGGTGAACGTGCTCTCGTAGGGGGTCATGCAGTAGTATTGCAAGTTAGGAATAGTCTGCATACCTGCTTCCGGCATATCTTGTTGCGTGAGAGCAATGGTTATTTCGCGAGCGCGGTCGTTGCGGTAGTTGAAGAAAATGACCACATCCCCTTCTTGGATAGTAGCTATAGGTTGACCGTTGCGGACATGAACGATAGGTTTGATAAACTCATCGGTGACACCGTTGGCGTAGGATGCTTCCATCGCCTCGTGCATGGACTCAAAAGGAGTTCCTTCACCTTTGACTATCAAGTCATAGCCCACTTTGACACGCTCCCAGCGTTTATCGCGGTCCATCGCATAGAAACGGCCTTGAATGGAGGCTATTTCTCCGGTGGTTTTAGCCATCTGAGCCTCCAGTTGGTCAATGAAACCGATACCCGAATGCGGGTCGGTATCACGACCATCCATGAAACAGTGCACAAAAGTATGCCCTGCCAGTTCGTAGTGTTTGGCAATCTTCAGCAGATAGAACAGGTGCTCCAAACTGGAGTGTACACCACCATTGCTGGTTAATCCCATAATGTGGAGGTTCTTGCCTGTTTTTTGTGCATAACTGTAAGCGTTGATAATCTCGGGGTTCTGCATGATACTGCCGTCCTTGCAGGCACGGTTGATTTTGACCAAGTCTTGATAGACGACACGTCCGGCACCGATATTGAGGTGACCTACTTCGGAGTTACCCATTTGTCCGTCGGGCAGTCCGACATTCTCTCCCGAAGCTTCGAGTTGGCTATGAGGGTATTTATCGAGAAGAGCGTTCCAGTGCGGTGTGTTGGTGGAATAGATAGCGTTGGCTGATGTTTTTTCTCCGATTCCCCAGCCATCGAGAATCATAAGTAATGCTTTATTCATAGTGAGTTAGTTTTTTTTAGTGACTATAGGAACTATAGGGACTATAGTGGCTATAGGGTCTTTTTATCGTTTCATTAGGCGGGCGAGTTCTCGTCGGTCATCCTTCTCTCGGATAGATTGGCGTTTGTCGTAGGCATGTTTGCCCTGACAGAGTGCAATCTCCAGTTTGGCGAATCCCTGTTCGTTGATGAACATACGCAGGGGTATGATGGTTTTGCCCGATTCGAGTGTTTGTCGATGCAGTTTGCGCAGTTCCTTGTGTGTGAGTAGCAGTTTGCGGTCGCGCTTAACCTCGTGATTGGCATAACTGCCAAACCGATATTCGGCTATGTGCATTTGCTTGACCCACAGTTCATTACCAACAAATTGGCAATACGTATCTGCCAACGATGCTTTGGACTCGCGGATAGACTTGATTTCCGTTCCGAAGAGTTGTATGCCCGCCGTATATTTTTCGAGAATTTCGTAATCGAAATAGGCTCGACGGTTCTTGATATTAACGTCGCTTTTCAGTCGCATGGATTATCCTACTTGGCATCCGTTCTTAACCGGAGCAGAGACTGTGGTTACTACCAATTTGCCATCTGCATTGACAGCACTCAAGATCATACCTTGGCTCTCAATGCCCATCATCTTGCGTGGAGGGAAATTGGCGATGAAAAGTACCTGTTTCCCAATCAGGACACTCGGATCCGGGTAGCTCTGCGCAATGCCGCTGAGAATAGTGCGACCACTCATGCCGTCATCCAATGTGAATTGCAGCAACCGTTCGGATTTCTTGACCGGTTGGCAATTGAGCACCGTAGCGACACGGATATCCATCTTATCGAACTCTTCGATGGATGTCGAAGCTTTGATTTCAGCCGGCTTGCAATTGCGTAGTTCTTCCTCTTTGGCTTTGGCTTCGTTCTCTGCCTTGATGCGTGCGAGACGGTCAAGTTGTCCTTGAATAGCGGCATCTTCTATTTTCTCAAACAAAAGTCCTACCTGCCCTAAGGTATGTTCAGCCGGCAGCAAATCAAGGTGTCCGAGACGGTTCCAGTCCACCTGTTTCATGCCGAGCATATCGCGCAGTTTGGCGCTGGAGAAAGGCAGGAACGGTTCAAAGGCAATACTGAGGTTGGCTGCAATCTGCAGCGACAGATTGAGCACGGTAGCAGTACGTGCCGCATCGGTCTTAATCAGTTTCCACGGTTCCATGTCTGCAAGGTACTTATTGCCAATGCGTGCCAAGTTCATTGCCTCTTTTTGTGCATCACGGAAGCGGAAATTATCGAGTAGTTTTTCCAGTTCCTCTTTCACGTTCCGGAACTCGGCAATCGTCTCGCGGTCGTAGTCGGTCAGTTCGCCTGCTTGCGGTACTTTGCCCTCAAAATACTTCTGCGTCAGCACCAAAGCACGATTGACGAAGTTTCCGTAGATAGCCACCAGTTCATTGTTGTTGCGTGCCTGAAAGTCTGCCCATGTGAAGTCATTATCTTTGGTTTCGGGCGCATTGGCGGTGAGCACGTAGCGCAGCACATCCTGTTTGCCGGGGAAGTCGTCCAAGTACTCATTGAGCCATACAGCCCAGTTGCGAGACGTGGATATCTTGTCGCCTTCCAAGTTGAGAAACTCGTTGCTGGGAACGTTATCGGGTAGGATATAGGAGCCTTCTGCTTTGAGCATAGATGGGAAGACGATGCAGTGGAACACGATATTGTCTTTGCCAATGAAATGGATGAGTCGTGTTTCCGGATCTTTCCACCATGTTTCCCATTGGCCGTACTTGTCGGGTTGGGCGTCACAGAGTTCTTTGGTGTTGCTGATATAGCCGATAGGCGCGTCAAACCACACATACAGAACCTTGCCCTCAGCCCCTTCTACCGGCACAGGAATACCCCAATTGAGATCGCGAGTCACGGCACGAGGCTTGAGGCCGCTGTCCAACCACGACTTACATTGTCCATAGACATTGCTTCGCCACTCTTTGTGGTTCTCCAAGATCCAATTCTCCAACCACGATTGGTATTGGTCGAGAGGCAGGTACCAGTGGCTGGTGGCTTTCTTTTGCAGCGGGTTGCCGTTGATGGCATTGTAAGGGTTGATCAGTTCATCCGGTGAGAGGGTAGCACCGCACTTCTCGCACTGGCCACCGTAAGCACCTTGTGCATGGCAGCGAGGGCACTCACCACGGATATTGCGATCGGTGAGAAACTCGTTGGTTTCCGGGTCAAAAAACTGCTCGGTGGTTTGTTCCACAAACTTGCCGGTATCGTAGAGCTTGCGGAAATAGTCGGATGCAAACTGATGATGGATAGCTCCGGACGTGCGGGAATAGACGTCAAAACTAATGCCAAAGCGCTCAAATGAGTCTTTGATTAAGGTATGGTAGCGGTCAACCACCTGTTGGGTGGTGATACCCTCTTTGCGAGCACGAATGGTAACGGGTACGCCGTGCTCATCGCTTCCCCCCACAAACAATACCTCCTGCCCACGAAGACGCAGGTAGCGTACATAAATATCTGCAGGTACGTAAACGCCGGCAAGGTGACCGATGTGAACAGGTCCGTTGGCGTATGGAAGAGCAGATGTGACTAATGTTCTCTTGAAACTCATAAAGTATAGTTGTTTAATAATTTATCGTACAGTTCGGATATTTTGACAGATTCTATCGTGTTGTCTTTGGCGATGGAAATGAGACCTGTTTCTTCAGAAACGATGATAGCCGTAGCATCGGTCTTTTCGGTTATTCCCAATGCTGCACGGTGGCGCAAACCGTAATGCTGAGGCACGTTCTGATTTTGCGAAACAGGCAAGATGCAGGCAGCACTGTCCAAACGTCCCTTGGTGATGATGAGGGCTCCATCGTGGAGAGGGGTGTTTTTGAAGAATATATTTTCTATCAGCCGAGCAGATATTTGCGCATCCAGCTGTTCGCCGGTATCGGCATATTCCGTGAGATGTTGCGTACCGGTAAAAACAATCAGAGCACCGGTTTTGGACTCGGACATGTGCTGGCACGCAAGGATAATCTCTTGTATATTGTTTTGCGTAGATTCATCTATTTTGCCTTTGCGTAGCCGGTTGGCAAAACGCCACCTGTTGAATCGTGACCCCAAACGATAGACGAACGTGCGTATTTCTGTCTGAAAAATTACAATCAGAGCAATGGCTCCTACACCCATAATTTGGTCGAAGATGGCGGTTGTGAGTTCCAGATGAAATACGTAACGCACTAAGTACCAAGCTATTACAAAGGCCAAAATCCCCCAAAACAAATTGATGATGCCGGAGCGGCGAAGCAAACGAAAGACTCCATAAAAAATGAAGCCGACTAATAAAATATCAACGATAGAACGAATGGTAAACAAGGTTGTTAACATAAGGTTTGACGGTATATTTGTATGGTTTGTTGTGTTTCTTGTATATCGTGTGCACGGATGATGGTGGCACCTTGCTGGAGGGCAGCCATCGTAGCAGCGATAGTGCCCGCGAGGGCATGTTCCGGTTCAGTATTCAGTGTTTTGTAGATCATTGATTTGCGTGATATACCCACTAAGATAGGTGTGTCCAGTAATAGTAAATCGCTCATGTGACTTAGGATTATCCAGTTCTGCTGAGTGGTTTTGCCAAACCCAAATCCGGGGTCAATAATCACATCACTAACCCCCATTTGGTGCAGTTGATCCAAACGACGTTCAAAAAAATCAATCATGTCGCTCATGATGGTCATGGGGGTATCGGACTCTATATCGTGCGTGTACGTAAGAATATAAGGTGTGTGCTTCGAAGCAGCTAAGCGGTACATCTGTTCGTTTCCGCCGGAGACATCGTTGATAAGATGGATACCGTACTGTTCGATGGCTCGCTGCGCTATTGCAGGTCGGAAAGTGTCCAAACTGATGATTATGTCGGGGTAGGAGCGTCTGATAGCGGCAAGCGCCCAGTCCAGTCTCGACCATTCCTCCTGCTCACTCACCACGCTTCCGTTGGGACGAGTGGAGCAGCCACCTATATCCACGATGGTAGCTCCATCGCGAACGATTTGTTGCATGCGCCGGAGCAAACGAGACTCCTCGTCACAACGTGACCCCGCATAAAAACTATCGGGAGTGACATTGATTATGCCCATCACAATCGGAGAATGCCACTCGACTAACTGTCCGGATATGTTGAGTAAGTAGGTTTTCGTCGCGGTAAGAATTTAGCCTGCAAAATTACAAAAAATCTACCAACGATACTAATTTTAGCTTGATTTTTTGCCAAGAAACCCAAAAAAATAATCAAAAACACATTTTTTTTAAACTTTTTCGGCAAAATATTAGATGGTTTCAAAAAAAAATAGTATCTTTGCGGGCTGAATTGAAATTGCATAAACAATAGATATATGAATCAACTTTCTAAAATCTTAGTTCTCTCTCTCGCAGTTGTTCTCTGCGCATGTCAGACACGTGAGTTAAACACCAAAGTATCGCATGCTACAGGTTGGAACTATTTCGACCAGAAAACCACTAACTTTGAAGCGTACGCCGACATCGATGCGGGGATACCTACCGGTATGGTGCCTATCGAAGGTGGAACGTTTACCATCGGTGAACGTGATGAGTTTGTCACAGCTCCTCGTAACAATTTCACCCGTACTCTTACCGTTAGTTCGTTCTATATGGACAAGTATGAGATTACCAATCTTGACTGGAATGAGTATGTTCATTGGTTGGGAGTCGTTTTTGGTGCCACTGCGCCGGAGTTGGTACAAGCAGCATTGCCTGATACCACCGTATGGCGTGAGGAGATGGCGTACAACGAGCCGTATTTGGGTTATTATTTCCGTCACCCTGCATATAGTTTCTATCCTGTAGTGGGTGTTAGTTGGTCACAAGCTATGACTTACTGCCAATGGCGTAGTGACCGTGTCAATGAGTTGAAACTGATACAATGCGGCGCTATCGAATATCCTCCGTTTGACGAGTTGCTCCCTACGGATGATGAGGCATACAAAGAAGAGTTTGAGGAGAATCTATACCCCGGATACGAGATGTTTGCGTACGAGGTGCCGGATCCTGAGACACCGGACAACACGATTACCATGTACCGCCCATCGTATGAATGGGTTCGTGATAAGTTTGTCTTTAATACAGAGAAATATCTGTATCACGATGATTACTATCCTGAGTATGGTCGTCATCCGCGCAAGAACTCGTATGGTGAGGACCGTAAGGTGAATACCGCAGATGGTATTTTGGTAGTGGGCTATCGTTTGCCTACCGAAGCCGAGTGGGAGTTCGCTGCATACGCTCCTGTTGCAGGTGAGGACGGACTGACAATCGAAGGTAAGATTTATCCTTGGTCGGGCTATCACCCACGTGACTTGAGCAAGCAGAACTTAGGTAACATGCAAGCCAACTTCGTCCGTGGTCGTGGCGACATGATGGGTGTGAGCAAGTCACTGAATGATGCTTTTGTTATTACCGCTCCTGTGGATGCTTTTGCTCCTAACGACTTTGGCCTGTACAACATGGCTGGTAATGTCAATGAGTGGGTAATGGATGTATATCGTGAGACCAGTTATCAAGAGACTTCTGAATACAACTCTTTCCGTGGTAATATCTACTCTCAACCTAAGCGTGACGAGGATGGCAAATTGTCTATTGACTCGTTAGGCCGTATCGACATCGTTTACAAAGAAGATGATGATAAACGTGACTGGAAGGATGGCGATTTTGATTCACGTATCATGACCGATTACCCATTGGATACGTTGTATAGAGAGGAAGATATAGAGTACAAAGTGGATCCTACCGATATTCTTGCTCCGCGTTTGACCAAAAATGCTCGTGTCTATAAGGGCGGTTCGTGGCGCGACCGTATATATTGGTTGAGCCCATCGTCACGTCGTTTCCTCGACCAAGACAAGAGCTCTTGCACCATCGGTTTCCGTTGCGCAATGTCTATGCTGGGTGATCAACACATCAACACCAAATAAACGCAAATTAACCTATAAAAAATCAAAATAAGTAATGAACACACCAACTAATCTTAAGTACACCAAAGATCATGAGTGGATTCGCGTAGAGGGCAATGAAGCTTATGTAGGTATCACAGACTACGCTCAGTCAGAGCTGGGAGAAATTGTTTTTGTCGATGTTGACACTGTAGGTGACACAGTTAATCAGAACGAAGTATTCGGTTCTGTAGAAGCCGTTAAGACCGTAAGTGATCTGAATATGCCTGTAACAGGCGAAGTGCTTGAGTTCAATGAGGCACTGAATGATCAACCTGAGCTCGTGAATAACGACCCATATGGTGAGGGTTGGATGATCAAGATTGCTGTGGCTAATCCTGCTGAGTTGGACACTCTGTTGGATGCAGCCGGTTACGAGGCTTTCATCGCATAATCAGATAACAATTAGTGCTAATAAAGAGGGTGTGTCGTAATGGCGCACCCTCTTCTTGTGAGTATTTGGCTGATTAAAGTGATGACATATCTACAATATACACCTTCTGAGGTGCTTTTTCATCCGTTTCAATTTGTTACTAAATCGAGGCAAATAGAAGAATAAATACGGCTCAGCTAAATAACTACAAAATTTCTGCGTAGTTGCCACACTCTTCAGTCTAACTCCTCCGTTACATCGTTTGCCGTAAAAGGATTGATTTTTCAATATATGCAATCGTATTGAATAAAAAACAGATTATCACACTTGGTTAGTTGGGGAAACGCCTATGGCTAATAGAACGGCAACGAAGTTCCCTGAATTTATGGACGGCTATTTGTGCAAATACTGCCTAAAATAGTCGCTTCGTATCATTAAATCAGATAGGCGATATGCCTCTTGTTCTGAGATAGGACGATTATGACGAGCAGCAGAATCCAATAGGTTTACGCCAAAACCTTTCCAATAGTAATCTTCGCAACCAATGAGGTGCATAATCGTCGGATAAATATCCATTTGATAGCAAGTATCTGTTACGTGGATATTTCCCTCAATAGAGGGAGAGTAGATGATGAGAGGAGTATAGGTCTTTGTAGTCCGCATAGCAATATTATGTTGTTTAGCAAACACATCAAATTCTTCATTAACAGAGCGAAAAATAGTATGATCTCCCGAAATAACGATGGTCGTATTTTCTGCCAATTCACTATTCTGAATATGCTCTATCAAAGAACCTATGCAAGAATCTGTGTAAGACAGACAATTTACATAGGCAGACATTATCAATGGTATACCCTCTATCTCACATTTAGGATTAGAGGAACCACGTGTAAATGGAACATGCGAAGATACAGTAATCGCAAAGGCACAAAAAGAGGTATCCACAGTGTCTATGTATTGAATAAGATTGTTCATTAAACCTTCGTCTCCATTCCATTTGGTTCCCTTCTTTGGCTCTATCAACTGCTTAAATTGATAATTTTTAGTTACTATAGATTGTCTCCACATACCTGGAGCAGGATTTAATATTGCACTATTGGAAAAACATTCTGCATAACTAGGAAACCTATCCGTACCAAATAATATACAAGTAGCCCCATTGGCGATAGGCAACATTCCTGTTGCATCTATCATTTGACCATCCATTGAATTGGCATGCTTGACTTGTGATTTCAGTTTATCACAATATAGTATATGGTCACTATTAATTAATTTAGACAAATATGGCATATATAAATGCCCACACACGGGTTGTAATGGCCAAGACTCAAGGCTTTCAAAAAGTATAAATATTATGTTTGTTTTTGGTTTATGAACAGGATAGATTTCGTTATTAATAAAGCGTTCTATTTGTACTCTTTCTTCAGGTTTCAACTGAATCTTTT
>JAGHSR010000090.1 GCA_018065765.1 Candidatus Colicola coprequi | reverse complement strand
TTTATATATAGATAGACTCCTTGATTACCTAATTTATAAAACCTACCAGTGTTATTTTTCCCAAAGAAACATCATCCAATCAGCTAATTTCTGCTCTTGTGGACTTCCTTGCGGATTCCAAAATGTAGTGCCTTGCAGTTCATCCGGTAAGAACTGCTGTTTGACAAAGTGGTTAGGGAAATCGTGTGCATACAAGTAGCCATCGCTATATCCCAAGTCGCTCATCAGTTGCGTTGGCGCATTGCGAAGATGCAGAGGAACGGGCAGGTTGCCGGTTTGCTTGACTTGGTCTAATGCGGCATCAATAGCCAAATATGCCGAATTGGATTTTTGCGATGTGGCGAGATAAATGGTAGCCATAGCCAACGGGATACGTCCTTCAGGCCAACCTATTTTTTGTAAGGTATCAAAACAGGCGTTTGCAACTAACATGGCATTGGGATTGGCGAGTCCTATGTCTTCGGATGCGGAAATCACCAGCCGCCGTGCAATAAACTTCGGATCTTCGCCAGCTGCCACCATGCGAGCCAACCAATAAATAGCGGCATCGGGATCGCTGCCTCGTATGCTTTTGATAAATGCAGAAATGATGTCGTAGTGCAGTTCGCCATCTTTGTCGTACGCTACCGGGTTTTGTTGCAGGAGTTGGGTGACGAGTTGGTTGGTGACAATGTGATCGTGTACGCTATTGGCGATGAGTTCGACTATATTGAGCAGTTTACGTGCATCGCCTCCGGCATAGTGCAGGATGGCTGCTGTTTCGTGGATATCGAGATGGCGACTTCGGACATACTCGTCTTGCTCTACGGCGCGTGTGAGCAATGTGAGCAGGTCGTCCTGTGTCAGAGGTTTGAGTACATAAATCTGGCACCGGCTGAGTAGCGGATTGATGACTTCAAAACTTGGGTTCTCCGTGGTAGCACCTATGAGCGTAAAAACGCCTTGCTCCACCGCTCCCAATAGGGAATCCTGTTGTGATTTGGAGAAACGATGGATTTCGTCGATAAAGAGGATAGGGGATTGTGTGTGTAGAGCGTTCGAGAAGATGGATTGAGTGTCTTGTTTGGCGTGCTCAATAACTTCCCGAACCTCCTTGACGCCGGCAGTGACGGCACTGAGTGTATAGAAAGGGCGTTTGAGGTCATGTGCAATGATTCGTGCGAGGGTGGTCTTACCCACGCCCGGAGGTCCCCATAGAATGAACGAGGATAGATTGCCGGACTCAATCATTTTTTGAATGACCGCTCCCTGACCAACCAGGTGCTGTTGCCCTATGTAATCATTCAGCGTCTTGGGACGCAAGCGCTCTGCTAATGGAAACATAAAACTGATCTAAGTATTGTTGTCGTTCTTGAGGAGTAAGCAGTCGGATGTGCGTTTGTGTACGATCTTGTTCGTCTTGTTTGTACACCACGTACTGTGTTTTGGCTTGAGTAGCTATCTGTGGGAGGTGTGTGATGGCAATCACTTGCCGTTTATGAGCCATATCTTGCATGATATGTCCCATCTCGGTAGCCACTTCCCCGCTGACTCCGGTGTCTATCTCGTCGAGAATGATGGTGGGCAGTCCCACGCGGTCAGCAACGAGTGATTTGATGCACAGCATGAGACGAGCAATCTCACCACCGGAAGCTATGTCCGCTGCGCGACGAAGAGTTTGATTGAGGTTGGCAGCAAACATGAGTTGCACATTGTCTTGTCCCGATTCATCAAAATCGTCCAAAGGTGTGATCGTGAGTGCCACATTAGCGTGCCGGATACCTAAGCGGCGAAGGTTGACGATAAGTTGTTGCCCAATGGATTCGCACACCGATTGGCGCGAATGGGTAAGGCTGTCGGCAGATGTTTGCAGTTGCTGACGGGTGGACTGAACCAACTGCGTGAGTTGTGCTATTTCGTCATCGAAACTATCGATACGAGCGCATTGTTGCTTCATTTCGTCCCGCAGGGTAATGAGTTGCTCTATTGTCTGAAGACCGTGTTTGCGTAGGAGACTATTGAGTAAGTCCAATCGTTCCTCTACCCACTGTTGTCGCTGTGGGTCTGCTTCCGTGTGTTCGGCTATGTGTGAGGCTTCGCAATGGATATCGCTCAACTCAATAATCACCGACTGCAATCGCTCAGCCAGTTCGGTAGAAGCGTCCTCTAAGCGACAGGTGCGTAGCAGTGACAGAGCACCACCTTCCTCGCCATCAATAAGGTTGAGAGACGTGAGTAGGTCGAGTTTGATTTGTTCGGCATGATTGAGGCGATAGGCTTCCTGCTCCAACTCTTCTATTTCTCCGTCAACGAGGTTGGCGGACGCGAGTTGTTCGTAGCAGAACTGCAGGTAGTCTTGGTCTTTGCGTATCTTGGCTGCTTGCTGTTGGCAATCGGCGAGTTGCTGTTGTGCGTTGCGGTAAGCGGTGTAGTGTAGGGCGTATTGACTACGGAGGGCACTATTACCGGCAACGGCATCGGTGATACCGATGAGGAACAGGTCATCTCCGAGCAGCAGGTTCTCGTGTTGGGAATGGATATCGATCAATTGGGAGGCTAATTGTCTCAGTTCGGTTTGTGTCACCACTTCATCGTTCACCAGGGAGCGGCTACGCCCATTGGTGGATAGTTCGCGACGAATGAGATAATGATCAAACTCAGCCTCGATGACACACCGCTCTTCGCCTTCGGTAATCACTTTGGTGTCCGCGCGAGCACCCATGACGAGTGCTAATGCACCTAAAATAATGCTCTTGCCGGCACCTGTTTCGCCTGTCAGCACGGAGAATCCCTCTGCAAAGTCGATGTCCAAATGGGAAATGAGGGCGTAGTTTTTGATGTTGAGATGACGGAGCATGGAGGGGTGTTAGTTTTTAGTGATTTTCTCGTAGGTGTTTTGTCGGGTGGGGTCAATATCCATGAGTAAATCATATATTTTTTTCTTCTCGTCAGCTGTACCTTTTTCGAACAAGGAAGCCAATTCGTCAGCCTTCGCATCGAGGAAAGTGGCTACGATGAACGTAGCTGGTCGTGCTCGATAGGTTTCCTTGAGGACGGGTAGTGCTTCAGCGATGCGTGCTCGCGAGTTAGCCACGTTGCCTTGCATTTCGTCCAATCCTAAGCGGTGATAGGTATAGAAAAACTCACGATAGGGACGAAAAGCCTCGTCCATAAGGTTGTTGATAAGCGTGTATCGATCGCGGTTTCCTCCTCCTCGACTGGCTTTCCACCCATCCATCTCGTTGGTCTCCAGTGATGCTGTCATCGCTGTGCGAACGATGTCTTCGCACTGCTGAAAATAGGGTGTTCCACCCAAACGCTGATAACTATCGCAGTCGTAACCTATGATAAGATAACAGTAGTACGCCAGCATGGCAGTCAAGTTGGTAGAGAATTGGTTTTGCTGATACTCCAAACGGTCAAAAGCCTGATAGGAGAAGCAGAATAGATTGTCCTTGAAATTGATAAGTGGAGTGGTGTAGGTTGTACCATAGACGGGACGCCGACTCTGCACCTGAAACTCGCAAGTGAATTTGCCGTCATCGGTGACCTGCTTGACAATAAGCATCATATTACACTCTATGCGCTCCGATTCGGCAAAAGTAAGATTGGTCCATGTCTGCTGATTAACGTAGTCTGTGATGGCTTGTTGCAGGGTAGTGAATACTTCCTTGCTGGACCCTTCGATTTGGTCGGAATTGACGGTGACATTACAGCGCAGCTCTTGGGCATGAATATGCGGCAAACTTACGCAAATAAGACATACAATGAGAATAAATCGTTTCATTGGATTAAGGCATCGAGTAAAGTGTTTTCGTTGTATGAGACAGTGACGCTGCGTGATACGACATGTTCCTCGTATATACGAGGTTCACTTTTTTTGCTTGGTTGTTGGGCAGCGAGTCGCTGTTCGGTATGGTTGATTACATGGATATAAACAGGTTCTCCGCTCAAATCATCTTGTGCTACCGGACCTGCAAAGCGGCTGAAACGCAATAGTAACTCGTTGCCTTCTACATACGTGACAATTTTGCGTTTGGAGGTGATGATTTGCTTTCCGACGAACATAGCCGTGAGCGCTTTTTCTTCGCGATTGAGTTCTTTGAGCACCAATGCCATAGCTTTGCCATCTTGTGGAATGTGTTCTACGTCCCCTGCTAAAATGTTCATGCGTGTTTCGCGGATACGATAAATCTGTTTGGCAACCAGTTCTGCTTTTTTGGCTGTACTTCCTGCCATCAGTGCCCCTTCGGATAGTGGTAATTGCGGCTCCACTTCGATACGTTGTTTGCCGGTTGTGGCTGTTCCTTTGGTGGTAGGTTTAGCACCGGGTTGTGTGTAGGGTTTGACAGCGGTGAGACGATAGGTAGTGCTGCTTTCTTCTATCACAGATGTCGGACCCAAGTATCGCTCGGAGTACTGATAGAGTTCGCCTCGTTCGTCGACAATCTGCTCGTACTCGACAACAAACTGCAGAGCCTGAGCAGACATGCCCGTTGCAGCCATCAGTAAAACGGTTAGTAACAATGTTTTTGTTTTCATATTAAATCATTTTTCATTCTGCATTTTTCATTCTGCATTTTGCATTCTGCATCGTGCATCGTCCAAATTTCCCACGCTGTCTCCGCCTGTATGTGCAACATTTTGAGTCCGTTCATTGTTCGGCAGTGGTGTTCCGCTCCACGTGTAAGAAACAGCGTTTGTAGAGGATTGTAGATGCAATCGAACAGCACATGTTGATTGCTCAGCAACTCATAGGGTATATCAGGGCATTGATTGACATGTGGGAACATGCCCACCGGCGTGGCATTGACGATGATTGTGTGTGACGACATCACCTCGTTGTCTATGTCGTCATAGGTGATACAGCCTGGCCGAGAGGTACGAGAAACAAACTGACTTTGGATGCCCAATGTGTGCAGTCCATAGCGCACCGCTTTGGCTGCGCCGCCTGTTCCTAAGATGAGAGCTTGCCGGTCAGAGGGCTGTAGGAGGGGACGGATAGAGGCGACAAACCCTATCCAATCGGTGTTGTATCCGGTAGGCTGAGGATAAGTCTTGACCACATTGACAGCCCCTATCTCGCGTGCGACAGGGTCTAAGGCGTGAAGCAAGGGAATGATTTGCTCCTTGTATGGTATAGTGACACTGTAGCCGTCCAACTGAGGTTGCAACATGACATGCTCGATGGGGTAGAGTACATAATCCGCCTCTATACCTTCGCGGGCGAATTTCTCGTTAAAGTACGTTGCAGACCATGAATGTCCCAAGGGGTTTCCTATGATTCCGTAGTGTTTGATAGGCGTTGGTTATATTTATTGTTGACTTTCGATTTTTGATTTTTGCATACGTTCTGCCAGTTCTGCCACGTGTACTATTTCTGCTTTGGTCCAAGTGGCAAGTTCCTGACGAATGGCATTGCGTCTATAGGTTGTATCGGAATTGGTAGAGTCTTCGACCCAATCGATATGCCGTATGTCGCGCAAGTAGTGACAAATATAGTCGTGTGTGGTGCACAATAGCGGTCGTACGACAGGCACCGTTCCGCCCATAGGGTTGGCAGATTTAGGCCACATGCCGCAGAGTCCATTGAGTCCGCACCCTCGACGAATGTGCATCATCACCGTCTCCGCTTGGTCGTTTTGGTGATGTGCTACAGCAATTGCCTGGCACTGTTGCTCCACCGCCAAATCGCGAAACCATTGGTACCTAAGAGTTCGTGCAGCCGTTTCTATACTCATGTTGTGTTCTCTCGCGTACGCGCATGTATTATAGTGTGTTGTGTAGAGCGGTAGCCCCTGTTTAGCCCAATCGGGGCACACACGCAAGCGTTGGGGAAGCGTTTGAGTCAGTTGGGTAACAAACTGCTCGTCACGTATGCTTTCTTGGCCACGTAGGTGAAAATTGCAATGTGCCACGATGCACTCGTATCCACTACGAAGCAGCACATCCAACAAGGCCACACTGTCTGCACCGCCGCTGACACACACCAAGACCCTGCTATCCTGAGAGAGCAGGTTATGGTCATGGATGTATTTTTGTACTCGACGAAGCAAAAGAGATTAGGTGTTTATTGGTTGGATTGAACGAATTGCAAGGTATAGAGGATAGCCTCCGCCTGACGCAGTGCATTGCGTTTTTTCTGTCCACTGGCATAGAGAAAGGTTTCAGCTGTGATGATTTGCCGGTGAATGGTATCTACGCGAGTCAGTGAAACAAAAGGTCCTCCCATCGATTCGCCATGGAAGATTTTCCACAAACCTCGTGTCTCGTAGGCGAAAAACTCGTTGGTCGGTTGCAAAGCAGGAACGGAGCGAGTTTGCGGTGGGAAGACATTGTATTCCGTCCCCATGTACGATCCCTCGGTAGAAGCGTGCACGTAGCGTGCCATCATTTCGTCGCGCTTGTGCATCAAACTATCGGGAGACAGCTGCCGCATATCCGTGTAGGGATAGGCATAAATAACCAAATCGCGGCGCATAGAACCTTTGTTGTTGCAGCACCATATGAAATTGGTTGTATCCATGATGAGCATATAGTCCTCCTCAATGAGCATGTCACACCCCAACGACGATTGCAGAGCAGCGCGAGCAGACTTGTTGGTGGAGGCACGATAGAAAGCGGCATGCCGTTCTAGTTCGCGACGAACAAACCACTCACGAATTTCCGCACCATGTGACAACCAATAGTTGACAAACGCAGATTGATCGGGCGATTGAATGCGATAAACAGCCTGAGGATGAGACCAGTAGTCTGTGGAGAACTTAGCGCGAACACTGGTGTACTTGGTGGCGTCTATATCCACGATGAGAATATTGCGTGTTGGTTTGAGAAAATCGTCAAACGCCTCCGGAGTAACGCAAGTGAGAGTAAAGTATGGCTCCATCTGCGGCAAGCACGGCATGTCTGCCGACATGGTACTCCGTACCAAATCGTAGATTGTGGCAATAGGCTCATCGTAGGCAGAACCGTTGTTGTAGAGACTCTGACCATGCAGCAGAGCACGTTCATCCGCAGTCAGCGCAGCGGATGGTATGACCACCAAACACTCGTATATGCTACCTGTTGCACTCGTGAGTGTACGTCCTGTACCGGAGTGACACGATGAGAACAAAAGGACGATAGAGACAATAATAACTAAAACTTTTTTCATTCCACTTGTAGCAATTTTCCATTTAGCCGACAAAGTTACTACAAATTTATCAAATGGGCAAAATTTTAGTGCCGCAATAATGATTTTTAATCATAAATAGATGTTTTTCATAGTGACTGTGGGTGCTTGCACACGACAGACAATATGGGAACTATCTATTTGAAGGTGCACGCCTTGCGGCACTAAAATTTTGCCCATTTGCAAGACGACGCGGGCGTAAGTTCAGGGGAATGCCGCGCAGCGGCAGGCGGCGTGAGAAGTTACAACAAATTTCTGAATTTGATTTGCCTATGTCAAAAATTCCTTGTATCTTTGCAGCCAGTTTTTTGAGTTGTCGAAAACAAGATAGGGATATAACGAACAAAAACCATAAAAACTAATAAGTGTCAAGAATGCAGAGAAAGAATAAGCCCCCCAACCCCCTGAAGGGGGAGAGGACATAAACATTAATTGCCGTTAATAGAACATTAATTTTCACTAATTTATCAAGAATGCAGAGAATGTTTATTTTGTGGCAGTTAAGTACTGCCAAACTATGATATCATTCAGTTAGTAGGTTCTGACTAAAAGCCTTCAAAAAAAGTGTTCTTTAATGTAATTTTTTTAGCCTGAAAACTTGTACAAGTGGCTGATTTTTAGTAACTTTGTAGTGTCAAATTACAAGACTAATATCAGACCACTCGAACAAGTTAGAGACTAGTGCAAAGCTGCCCTTCGCAGCCAGAAATCAATCAAGGCATCTTTCGTCTCGTTTTTCATTGATGCCATGGTTGGAGTTTTAACCATTAGCGGAAAAATAAATTTTCTTCAGTTAGCACGACATTGCAAGTCATGCGAGCAACGATTCCGACAAAACTTTCGCAAAGCATTTGATTGGATTACGTTCAATCAAACCTTTGTTGATAAGCAACCATATCATCGCTATGCCATTGCAATTGACCCAAGTTACGTGTCCAAAAGCGGCAAGCATACACCAGGTATTTCCTACTTTTGGTCTGGATGCGCCCAAACAATGAAACGAGGACTTGAGATTCTCGGTATTGCATTGGTGGATGCCGATACTCGTGAGGCGGTTGCTATTCGAGCCGTGCAAACCATTCTGCATAAGTTTGGTCGAGGTCGTCGTCCCAATAGCGTATTGCATATTGAACGTGATTCGCTCGTTAGCCATTATTTGATGGCCATACACAAACACAAGAAGCAGCTCTTGCGACTGAGCAATACCATTGTTGCCGATGCCTTCTTCTCCAAAGCCACTTTTGTAAAAGGTCTTGAAATGATGGGGTTTGAACTTGTTAGTCGTTTCCGTGACGATGTACGTTTGCGCTATCTCTACACTGGAGAAAAGACCGGTAAGAAAGGACGACCAAAGTTGTTTGACGGAGTCGTTGATCTCTCTCAACTAAAAGACGATGTCTTTACGAAAGAGACTTATGACTGGGATGGGCATAATGTCAAAGTCCATTCGGCGATGGTCTATTCCGTCAGTCTTGCACGCAAAGTTTTGGCGGTGATTGTTGACTTTGAGGATGCCGACAAGAAAACGCAAACACGTAAAGTCTTTTTCTCTACTGACTGCACTATGTCGGCAAAAGATGTGATTGATATCTACCGCTCGCGATTCCAAATTGAATTTCTCTTTCGGGATGCCAAGCAGTTTACAGGACTTACACATTGCCAAGCAAGGGGATACAAAGGCATTGGACTTTGCGTTTAACCTCTCGCTTTCCGCAATCAATGTTGCAAAAGCATTTTGCAAGCAGTATAACAAGGACTATTCCATCGCAGATGTTAAGTTGCTGATGCACAATGCAATGATGATTGAACGATTTTTATCAATGTTCGGAAAATCACCGAACTTGAATAAAAATCAAGGGCTAAAAGAACACTATTTCAAAGAACTCTTGCTATACGGACTTAAAGCTACCGCTTAGCACTATAT
>JAGHSR010000047.1 GCA_018065765.1 Candidatus Colicola coprequi | reverse complement strand
TCGTACATTTTTTGTTCTATCTGATGTTTAATATTCTCGTAGCGCTGAAAGTTCACCGCTGTTTGATTAGTAGCCTCGTTGAGTATCTGTTCCAAGTCTTTTTGTGCTTGTTCTAACTTCGCTATCTCGGCTTCGGTGTCGGCTATTTGTTTTTGTTTTTTACGCTCGGCTGCGGCTGCGGCTTTTTGTTGCTCGTAATCAGCCTTTCCTGCGGACATATTCGCTCCCACAATAGACTCTGTTTGCGTACTCGTTTTGGCAGGATTTTTGCGTTCCAGTTCTTGTAGGTTGTCAATCTTCTTGTTTCGCAGAAAATCGTATATGCCACCTAAGTGCTCCCGTACTTTTCCCCCGCCAAATTCATAGACTTTACTCACCAATCCATCGAGAAAATCGCGATCGTGGCTCACACAAATAATAGTCCCATCAAAATCCTTAAGTGCTGTTTTAAGCACGTCTTTTGATTGCATGTCCAAGTGATTGGTCGGCTCGTCCAGTATGAGCAGATTGCATGGTTCCAGCAGCAGACGAATCATAGCCAGTCGACTGCGTTCACCTCCGGAAAGGACTTTTACCTTTTTGTCTGAAGCTTCACCTCCAAACATAAATGCTCCCAATATGTCGCGGATTTTTGTTCGTATATCGCCAACTGCCACATAATCAATAGTTTGAAATACCGTTAGGTTCTCGTCCAGCAAGGAGGCTTGGTTTTGTGCGAAATACCCAATGCGAACATTATGTCCTATTTTAAGGGAGCCCAAGTAGTCCAACTGCCCCATGATACAGCGTACCAGTGTGGTTTTACCTTCTCCGTTTTTGCCGACAAAAGCCACTTTTTCTCCACGGCGAATGGTCAAATTAACACCGGAAATAACGGTTTTTTGAGGAAATGATTTTTCCAAATCTTCAATGATAATGGGGAAATCTCCACTACGAGGGGCAGGCGGGAAACGTAAGTTCAACCGCGATGTATCTTCCAAATCCACTTCCAATCGTTCCAACTTCTCCAATTGTTTGATGCGGCTTTGTACCTGTACTGCTTTTGTGGCTTTGTAGCGGAAACGCTCGATAAAATCTTCTGTTTCCTCAATCATCTTTTGTTGGTTCAGGTATGCTCGTACCTGCTGTTCGTGGCGTTCTTGTCTGAGTTTTACAAACTGACTATATGGGACGCTGTAATCATATATGCGCCCCAAAGTGATTTCGATAGTACGTGTAGTGACGTTGTCCAAAAATGCTCTATCGTGGCTCACTAACAGGACTGCACTCGGTGAACACTTGAGAAAATCCTCCAACCATTGTATGGATTCAATATCCAAATGATTGGTTGGTTCATCCAGCAACAACAAATCGGGGTGCGCCAACAGAATTTTAGCTAATTCGATACGCATACGCCAACCGCCGGAGAACTCGCTACAGGGTCTTGAGAAATCTTTGCGCTCAAAGCCAAGTCCAATAATGGTACGATCTGCTTCCGCAATAAATCGGGGATCATCATTTCCTTGACACACTTCGTCCATCAAACAGCGATTGTCTTGAAATAGCATTACTTGTGGCAAATAGTCGATTCTCAAT
The DNA here is from genome assembly GCA_018065765.1 of Candidatus Colicola coprequi. Taxonomy (GTDB): domain Bacteria; phylum Bacteroidota; class Bacteroidia; order Bacteroidales; family Paludibacteraceae; genus Colicola; species Colicola coprequi. The sequence continues at coordinate 9,447 of JAGHSR010000047.1, read as the reverse complement.
TCGCCATCGCGTGCGATGGTGCCGGCAGTAGGCGAATACTCACCTGCAATCAGACGAAGTAATGTCGTTTTACCAGCGCCGTTCTTGCCCACCAAGGCAATTCTATCTTTCTTGTTGACAAGGAAAGATATGTCGTCCAAAATAGGACGGGAAGAGAACTCTATGCTCAAATGCTCAATGCTTATCATTGTCTATTGCGGTTTGATGTTTGATACGTAGTTTGATACAGATAACAAACAAGGTGAATATGGTTGCATTGATGCCTAATAGCAACCACATATTCCAATTGCGCCCAACGATAGCCAAGCCGATAAACACAAGGGACATGCTGAGTAAAACGCAGGTTGTTTGCAAGTGGTTGAGCCCGGTTTGTAGGAGCAAATGGTGGATATGATTACGGTCGGCCTGAAATGGCGATGTTCCGTGTAATATGCGTGTGAGAGATACCCTCGCCATATCGAACATAGGTATTGTCAAAATGGCTAATGCTACCATCGGAGTGGCATTCATGTGCAAGGAGTCGGGTACAAGATGATAAGCATTCATCTCCATTACACGGAACACAAAAGCCGTCATGACATAGCCCAATAGCAAGGAACCGGAGTCACCTAAGAAAATCTTCTGCTTTTTGCCAAACACGTTGTAAATGAAGAACACCGCCAATGAGCCGATAAGACAGATACCTAAAATAGCCCAGGCTGTTTCTCCTGTCAGCAGAAAGTATGTGGCAAACGAAGCGCAATACAATATGCCCAATCCACTGGCTAACCCATCGACTCCATCAATCAGATTGAGGGCATTGATGATAGCAAGTAGCAGGAAAAACGAAATACCGTATGATGCCAAAATACCCATTTCGGTAACGCCAAACAGACCGTGCAAGTGACTGATGCGAATGTCCGCAAACCCAATCAACACTACACCGGCAAAAATCTCTCCTATCAGTTTGGATAATGGGGACAAAACGAGGATATCATCCACCAGTCCAACGATGACAATGACAAACACCCCGATGAGCAAATATTGTGACTCCTGCAGTGAATTGAGTTCAAAGAGCATAAACGTCAGTAAAAATGAAAAACAGATGTTCACACCTCCGATATTCGGTATCTCGCCAGAGTGGCAAGTGCGCTTATTGGGGCGAACAACAAAGTGCTTTTTGCGGGCGATTTCAACCACCAAAGGCATACTGATAAGGCCAATCACAAAAGAAATAAGACCTATCAAGAATGGGTGTGAATATAAAAATTGTATCATGTTAGTCGTCTTTATATTGTTTTTTTAGAGCTTGACCGGTATAGCTATCCGAGCATAGCATTAATTGTTCCGGAGTTCCCTCAAATACAATGTGTCCGCCTTGGTCTCCTCCCTCAGGTCCCAAATCAATAACATGGTCTGCGGCCAATATGATAGCGGGATTGTGCTCAATGATGATGATAGTATGTCCCTTAGAAATCAAAGCATCCAACGCCTGACGGAGCACGGCAATATCTTTGCGATGAAGACCTGTGGTCGGCTCGTCAAAAATAAATATGGTAGGCGGACAATCTTCCTGAGCAAGGAAAGAAGCTAACTTGACTCGTTGACTCTCACCTCCTGACAGTGTGCTGGAACTTTGTCCCAATTTAACATAACCTATCCCTACATCCTGCAAAGGCTTGAGACGTCGAACAATTTTTTGACAAGCTTTGTCCTCACCGAAGAACTCAAGCGCCTGATTGACAGTCATTTCCAGTATGTCATAAATATTCTTGCCTTTGTACAACACTTCCAGCACGTCCTGCTTAAATCGATGTCCATGACAATGCTCGCACACCAATTTTAGGTCTGCCATAAACTGCATTTCGATGGTAATGAAACCTTCTCCTTGACATTCTTCGCATCGCCCACCGGGAGTGTTGAAACTGAAATGTGCAGGAGTGAAATTCATTTGACGCGACAGTTGCTGCTCTGCAAACAATTTGCGTATCTCGTCGTAGGCTTTCAAATAGGTAACCGGATTGGATCGTGAGGATTTACTGAGAGGATTTTGATCTACAAACTCGATGTTATGAACGAGGTGCAAACTTCCTTTTAGACTCCCAAAGTTACCTGTCCTATCAGCGATACCTCCTAAATGTTTCCTAACGGCAGGGTAGAGTACACGGCTCACGAGTGATGATTTGCCGCTTCCCGATACACCGGTCACTACAGTCATCACATTCAGTGGAAAACGAATGGTTATGTCTTTGAGATTGTTTTCGCAGGCATTTTGTATCTCTATATAGTTGCTCCATGGCCTACGCATAGGAGGAATGTCGTAGGGTATTCGTTCTGGTTTTGGACTGCCTGTATAGACTACCTTTCCGCCATTTTGTCCCGCTGCAGGACCTATTTCAATGATGTAATCGGCTGCCTGTTGTATATCCTCATCATGCTCTACCACCACGATCGTATTGCCCAGATCACGCAGTTGTTTCAGTACGTGTATCAGCCGATGAGTGTCGCGTGCATGAAGTCCAATACTGGGTTCGTCCAACACATAGAGTGACCCTACCAAACTGCTACCGAGCGACTTGGCAAGATTGATGCGCTGACTCTCCCCCCCGGAAAGTGTATTACTGTTTCGGTTGAGTGTCAGATAACGCAAACCTACATCCTGCATAAACTGCAATCGATGCTTAATTTCAACAAGCAGGGGGGCTGCAGCCATTTGATCCTGAGCCGGCAATTTCAACGTGTCAAACCACTCGCTAAGGTCGTGAATAGACATGGCCGTCAGTTCTCTGATACTGCGGTTTCCCACCAAAACATAATTGGCTTCTTTCCTTAGTCGATACCCATTGCATTCCGGACAAATGGTTTTACCTCTGTATCGAGCCAGCATGACACGATACTGCATCTTCGCATACTGCTTTTGCTCCAACATCTGGAAGAAATCGTTCAATCCTTGGAAGTATTCATTGCCTGTCCAAATCAGTTGTTTTTGTTCAGGCGTCAAAGCATAGAAAGGCGTATGAATAGGAAATCCGAATTTATCTGCACTGTAGATGAGCGCGTTGTTCCATTCACACATTTTTTCGCCACGCCAACATGCAATCGCCTCTTCGTAGATGCTTTTAGACTTATCCGGAACAACTAAATCTTCATCTATTCCTACCACCGAACCAAACCCATTACACCGTGGGCATGCTCCTAAAGGATTGTTGAAATTGAACAAATGTTCACTCGGTTCTATGAATGTGATACCATCCGCCTCAAATCGTTCACTAAATAGCAGTAACTGCTGCTCGGTTTTTACGCAACATGCCCCACATCCTTCGTAGAATGCTGTCTGTACCGAATCTGCCAAGCGGTTGCGAAGCGACTGCTCGGTTTCCACTACGATACGATCAACCACCAGATAATGCTTTCCTTCTATTTCGGTTGTGCGACTGAATCCCTGCTTCTGCCATTCTGTTATGCGCTCTTCCAAACTCTTTCCATTCGTAAGCACCACCGGAGCTAACAATATGATGCGGCTGCCTGTCGGTTGACGCATGATTGTGTCGATGACATCTTGCACACTATGTTTGCGCACCTCCTGCCCGCTCGCGGGCGAGCAGGTGTGCCCCACGCGCGCGAAAAGGAGTTTTAAATAGTCATAAATCTCCGTCACAGTACCCACCGTACTGCGAGGATTACGTGTACTTGTCTTTTGCTCGATAGCTATGGCCGGAGGTATGCCGGTTAGTTTATCCACATCGGGCTTCTGCATTTTCCCCAAGAATTGTCGCGCGTAGGCACTCAAACTCTCCACGTAGCGCCGTTGTCCTTCAGCATATAGTGTATCAAATGCTAACGATGATTTGCCGCTGCCGGAAACGCCTGTTATTACCACTAACTGGTTTCGTGGAATATCTACCGACACATTTTTCAGATTGTGTGTTCGGGCTCCTTCTATGTGAATAAATGACTCGTTCAACTACTTGAATTCGCTTTGTATTTGTTCGATGAAACGTTGTGTATCTGGGTTGTTGAGATCTTGTTGCTCCTTGGTCAAACGGGGGATACGAATAGGTGTGCCTACTTTGATTAGGTTTGGATTACTAATTCGGTCGCGATTGGCATCATAAATATATACCCATAAGTCTTTCTTTCCCCAATAACGATAAGCCATCCAAGCCAATCGACTATCAGCATGCATCTCTTCGGTTGTGATGAATGATTGATACTGAGGTTGAACAATTTCTTCGATTTCATCGGAACTATCACCCTCTATTGTGCTTTCAGTAGAGTCTACCTCATCCGACTTTTCGATAACGATTATTTCGTCTTCTGCCAATTTCTCTGTGGCAACCAATTCTGTACCATCGACTTTTTCGCGGAGCGAATCCATCCATGCTACTAATTTGTGTTGCATGAAGAAGTACGCACCGATACAGAGAAGTATGAAAAAACATGCGGTCAACAGGATAATCAATCCTGTGTGATTTTTCTCTTGCTTTTTAGATGTTTTTGGGGGCATAACTTTTTCCGCGATAGGCCTATCAGGTTGTTGCTCTACTATTTCTTGAGGCTCGGTTTCTGATAGCTGCTCTACTATTTTTTGAGTTTCGGTTTCTAATGGCTGCTCTATTACTTCTTCTTGAGGCGTTTCAGGTGTTTTGTCATCCGGTTGTTTTGTCTGTGATGGTGTTTGCCCCATTTCTGCCAGAATGCCTATTATTTCATCGGCTTGCTCACCCAACTTACGGAGTGGATCTGTTTCCGGTGTTAGTTTAGGTGTGGCGGTGTTGTTCATCGATTCTTTGACGGAGGATTCAGGTACAAAAGTCAATTTGTTATATCCGGCAATGGTGATGGCCTCACCGGTGCCAACATGCACACTCTTGCGAGGAGCAACCGCTTGCAAACGGAATGTTCCTAAACTGTTGATACGAATAGCCTGATTATCTTGCAGAGCGAGAGTCAACTGATGTACCAACGATTCCAAAAATACAGCTGCCTCCTTTTCCGTACAATGAACCTGTTTAGCCAGAGCATGACGTAAAGCTACCCAAGTTTGTTTCTGTTGTATATTTTCTTCCATAGATAACGATGATTGATGGTTAGCGAAGTATGTCTTTTAGCCGTTCGTTCGGGCGAAAACCTATCACACGCTTTGCTTGTGACATAGACACTTCTCCTGTTTTGGGATTAGTAATTTTACGAGCTGCTCGTTGTTTTGTTTCCAATGTTCCGAAGTTTTGTAGTTGTACGGCTTTACCATCTTGAAGCGATTCTGCAATCACTTCCGTTGTGGCAGTCAGCAACTCTTCTGTACGCCGTTTGGTCATGCCTGTCTCTTTGGCTATTTGTGCAATCAATTCTTTGGTTGTCATATAGTGGTAATAATTAATTTTCGCGTATTCATTCCCAATTCTCAATCTATAAAGTTTTTCCATATAGATCAAACTCTTCCGTATGTGTGATGTGCACGGGGTAAATCTCTCCAATGGTTAGGGACTGGGCACTTTCAACTATAACTTCGCAATCTACTTCTGGTGAGTCTTGCTCTGTTCGACCAACGAAATATCCCCCTTCTTTTCTATCAATAATAACGTCTATAGTGGAATCCGTCTTTCTTGCTAACAATTCCCGTGAAATCTCCTGTTGAATAGCCATGAGTTCGCTCACGCGTTGTTGCTTGACTTCTTCCGGTACATCATCTTGGTAATGCAGATTGGCATAAGTACCTTCTTCGTCTGAATAAGCAAATGCCCCCATCCTGTCAAATCGCATAGTCCGAACCCATTGTTTGAGTTCCTCAAAGTCCTCTTCTGTCTCCCCCGGATGTCCCACCAACAAGGTTGTGCGTATGCATATTCCGGGGACGCGCTCGCGTATGCGCGAAACCAATTCATCTTGCTGCGCGCGCGTAATATGCCTGCGCATGAGAGTTAACATATGATCGGTACAATGCTGCAGTGCTAAATCCAAATAGTTGCATACATTGTTATGCTTACACATAATATCCAAGATTTCATCGGGGAAATCCGTTGGATATGCATAGTGCAATCGTATCCATTTCAATCCCTCTATCTGTGCCATTTCATCGATTAGTTCCGGCAACATATGTCTATGTTCTAAATCCAATCCGTAGGATGATAAGTCCTGTGCAATGACATTTATTTCTTTCACACCTTGACTCACCATCCAACGTGCCTCATCCAAGATGTCTTTTTTTGTACGTGATATGTGCCGTCCGGTGATGATTGGAATAGCACAATATGAGCACATACGATTGCAACCTTCCGAAATCTTGAGATAGGCATAATGCTTGGGAGTGGTCAACTTACGACAAGGCTGATGTTGTGTGGCGCACGGAACGGAGTCTGCTGCCAACTCTCTCACGATACCCTCATAATCAAACTTACCAAACCATCCGTCCACTTCGTCTATTTCTGCTTCCAATTCCTCACGATATCGTTGACTCAAACACCCCATCACATACAACTTTTTCAAGTCTTTTCTCTTTTTTCTTTCTGCCATTTGCAGAATGATGTTGATGCTTTCTTCTTTGGCATCACCTATAAACCCGCAAGTGTTGACAACGGCAATTGGCGACGATGGCTTAGCAGAATCCACGTGACACACCCAACCGCGAACTTCCAACTCGCCCATCAATCGCTCCGCATCTACCAAATTCTTGGAGCATCCTAACAATATGAAATCAATGTCTTTATTTCTCAATTTCCTAAATCACTGTGGAACATGATGCGAACCAAACGAACATGCAATTCGTCAAAGTCGTCATATCCCAACTTTTTCATGGCTAATTTGATATTGTCGTTTTCGGCTGTTTTGAAGTATTCATATATCTCTTCTTCTTCGTCTTGATCGACCACTTCTTCTACGAAATACCTTATGTTGAGTTTGGTTCCGGAATAAACGATAGCTTCTATTTCTTCCAATATCTCATCCATAGACATCCCCAACGACTCAGCCAAATCATCCAATGCCACACGTCGATCAATGGCCTGAATAATACTGATTTTTCGAGTTGAGTTTTTGGCTACGGTGCGCACGCGCAGATCTTCTGGGCGAATGATCTCATTCTCTTCTACATACTCTTTGATGACACGCAAAAAATCCTCTCCGTAACGTTTGGCTTTTCCCACACCAACGCCGGGTATGTTTTGCAGCTCCTCAATGGTAACAGGATAGGATGTTGCCATTGCTTCCAAACTTGGGTCTTGGAAGATGACGAATGGGGGGACATCCATCTTCTTGCTGAGTTTTTTGCGCATATCTTTTAGGATGGAAAACAGCACCTCATCGGCTGCGGCACTACCGCCGGCACTCGACTCAATCACTTCTTCATCCTCATCATCATGTATTTCAATGGGCACCTCAAATTTACACGGCCGTCTTAGGAACTTCTTGCCATCGGCTGTAAGTTTCAAATCACCATAACTCTCTATATCTTTCTTGATATATCCTGCTATCAATGCTTGACGGGCTATGGCATACAATACCGTCTCATCCACATCTTGACCCGAACCGAAATTCTCCAAATCATCGTGGTGATAACTGAGCACGGCTGCTGTCTCATTACCATGAATGATATCCACAATGTGCTCAACACGGAATTTCTCATTCAGCTGTTGTATGCTTTCCAGCATGATTGACAGCAACTCACTCTCATCTTCCATCCGATATTGTTTGCGACAGTTGTCACAATTGCCGCATTTGTCTTGTGTGTACTCTTCTCCAAAGTAATGCAACAACAATTTACGACGACAGAATGGAGACTCAGCGTAACTTTGGGTTTCAAATAACAATTGATTGCTGATTTCTTGCTCCGATACAGGCTTGCCCTGTTGGAATTTCCTCAAGCGTTCAATATCTTTGGGCGAATAGAAGCACAAACAGATGCCCTCTCCTCCGTCACGACCGGCACGACCTGTCTCTTGATAGTAACCTTCTAACGATTTAGGAATGTCATAGTGAACCACAAATCGCACGTCAGGCTTGTCTATACCCATTCCGAAGGCAATAGTAGCTACTATTACTTGCACTTTTTCCATCAAAAACGCGTCTTGATTGGTAGTACGAGTGGCTGCATCCATGCCTGCGTGGTAAGGTAGTGCCGAGATATTATTTACACATAGCGTTTGTGCCAGATCTTCTACAGATTTGCGACTCAGACAATATATAATACCCGATTTGCCATCCATAGAGCGTATGAAGCGGATAAGGTCTTTATCCACTTCATCCGTCTTCTCACGAACTTCGTAATACAGATTGGGGCGATTGAACGAGGACTTGAATACCTTGGCATCCAACATGCCCAAGTTCTTTTGTATATCGTGTTGCACTTTGGGAGTGGCTGTGGCAGTCAAAGCTATGATGGGGGCACGGCCTATTCTCTCCGTCATACTCTGTATGTTTCTGTATTCAGGACGGAAATCATGTCCCCATTCGGATATACAATGAGCTTCATCTACGGCGTAAAAACTTATCTTAACTCCTTGCAGAAAATCGATATTCTCATCCTTGTTGAGCGATTCAGGAGCCAAATAGAGTAGTTTGGTCTTGCCTAAAAGCACATCCTCTCGTACAGCTGCTATCTCTGGGCGAGATAGAGAGGAGTTGATGAAATGTGCCACCCCATCTTCTTCTGAAAAATTACGCATAGCATCCACTTGGTTTTTCATTAATGCTATCAGTGGAGAAATAACGATGGCAACTCCATCCATTAATAGTGATGGCAATTGATAACACAGACTCTTTCCTCCGCCGGTCGGCATCAGTACGAAAGTGTCATTTCCATTTATCACATTGGTGATAATGGCTTCTTGATTTCCTTTGAATGTGTCAAAACCAAAATTGTGCTGTAGCGCAGCAATCAGCTCTTCATGTGTCAGCATGCAAATAAATATATATTGTGTTTTTGGGAGTACAAAAGTAGTAAAAAAAAATGATATGGCAAATAAAAATCAAAAAAATGCACAAAAATAGGTTACAGATTATATTGTAGTCCTAAAATTGTTCCAAAAGCGCGATGCGTTTTTCGGGATCAGGATGCGTTGAGAATAGTCCGCTTAATAGATTGCTCAACCCTTTTCTCTTCCGTGTACCGCGTATGATGAATAGTTGGGCTACATCCTCTCTTTGTACCTGCTCCACTCCGGGATGGGTGGTAATCTTACGTAGTGCAGATACCAATGCTAAAGGATTGCCACACAACTCGGCTCCACCTGCATCAGCCATGTACTCACGCTTACGCGAAATGGCAAAACAAGTGAGTATGGTAAATAGATAGGCTATGAGACAGCATATCAAACTGATTAACAAAACAACAACCATGCTGGCACCATTCTCTTTGCTATTACGCCGATTTCCACTTAAAACCGCATTTAGCATCATGCGTATCACAATATCCATTATTGTGGCAACAATTCCTACAAAGATGATGCTTGTTATCAATAGTCGGGTATCACG
>JAGHSR010000027.1 GCA_018065765.1 Candidatus Colicola coprequi | reverse complement strand
GTGTATATTTCATACTATTTGAAGTTAAGTCTTATTATTCAGTTACCAATATCTTGCGCACGATAGGTTTGTCATTGACAGGTAAGATACAAACCACATAGCAGCCTACCGTGGCAGGTGCCACAAAATAGTTTTCACCGGATGTGAAGTGGTGAGCAGTATGGAGTTTGCCATCGATAGCATATACATTGACCACCGCATCGTTCTCGAGACGGATAGGCACCAATTGTTGTGGTCGTAATAGGGTTGGGAAGTCGCTTTGTATGAAAGCAGAACGGTCAGATGGTTGAAATTCGCAGGTAAACTGCTGATTACCATCACCAAGGCGCGTGAGTAAAACGGAATAGTTGGCAGTCATATCCAGGCCTTCAGCCAGATAGAGATAAGGAGATGTTTGTCCCTGAATAGGCATACCATTTTTGTACCACTGGTATCCTATAAACTCAAAACCGCCATTGTATTTAGAATTGAGCAAGGTTAGTACATCGTTCCATTTCTGTTCAATGACCGATTTACTATATCGTATATCAACAGGGAGGGTAAAGGTTTGTGGGGCGCCACAAACACGATGTTGATAGAAAGTCATATTCACATCATACACATTCGGTGAAATGGTAGATGGATAGGTATAGATGACATTTTGGTTAACCGGTGGAATGAGCGGACTAGTATAAGGGTCATGGATATAGACTGTATCGGCAAAGCCTTGTGCACGAGCAGACTGTGAGAACACAATCTTAAGGCTATCAAAATCGCCCTGTGTAATATGATAACTCAACTGCATCGTCTGTCCATCTGCACAAAGGAAAGGCACTGAATCCACATTAACTTTGAGCAGAGGAATGATTGTAAGTTTCATGTTGATGGTGCTATCGCAATTGTATTGGTTGGAGAGTTTGAGCACATAGTTGTCGGAGGATATGTGGTCGAGTAAGTTGCCGACCTCATATCGTTTCCATTCTCCCCGATAGAATCCCTCAAAGACGAACGGGAGTTGTTCACTAGAGATAGTATCCACGCGATTGACGATACTAGTAGGATTCACATGCAGATTGAGAATTGTGATGCTATCGCAGCCGTATTGGTTTTTCTGGTAATCGGTATATACGCCTGTTTTGTTCCACTCTTGTCCTGCAAAGGAGTATTTTTGATTGGAACAGATTGTATCAAAAGCGATGCTATCCTTCGTGAGTATATTCCCTAAGGCGATAGTATCAATCTTGGTATTGTCGCAAGCGCCATCGGAAATATACGCTGTATGTGTTACCTCCAAAGTGTCTCCTGTCAGATTGGCTTCCACTTGCATTTGCGTACCAGAGAACGTTGTTTTCTGTCCCGTAACAAGGCTGCGGACAACCCATTGGCTATATTCACATTGTTCACCAGTAACAATGATGGAGCCTTGTGGTCCGTAGTTGATAACCCGCGAACTATCGTTGATTAACAATACGTTTTTGCAAGAATTGGGTACCCATCTATAGGTATGCATCGCATAGGCATCGCGTGGAGAGAGCACGGTAGAAAGTTCGAAAGCGCAGTCGGGGGAATCGAGGTAACTCATGTGACAGACATAGGTACGGTCGTCACCTGCCTGCACGGTAAGGGAAGGTGTGGTACTGACCACAACCGGATCGCCATTAGCATCTCTCAGGATATGATTTTCAAAGAGGGTTCTATTTTCCTCCGCGAACCACTGGTAGTCGAATCCTTCGGGTGCATCAGCCGTAGCAGTAGGTTCGTTGCCGCATTGGTCCGTTTCCAGCGAAGCAGAAACACAAGAGAGTGAGAAATAGCCATAGCCATAGTGTGCACTTTGTCCACAACCGCGCGATTCAACAACTACTTTCAAAGTCTGCCCGTGATATTCAGACAAATTCAACCCCATAGTGGACCATGGTTTCCACCACAAGTTATAACTATTGAATCCTATATCCTTGTTTTTAACAGGGAAATCATCCTTCAAGAAGACTTGCCAACCTTCGTCATTTATACGACGAATTTTATCATCCTCCGATTCATCACTTGCCATCGGGCAATAGAAATACTGTTCGCCACACATATCATCAATCGGAGAACCATACTCGTCCACAATAGAAATCTTGAAATATGGTTGGTCGGAGCGGGCATGCCCAGACTCCTCAAAAATCATGGTATATTTCAGCAGTAAGATAGCGGCATTGATTGAATCGACCACGAATGAATAGGTAATCGTTTGTCCATTGATTTGTTCGTCATGGCTATCGGGGTGAGGTCTATTGTTTGACGGGCTGTACCAGTTGCCCAAACGCACCGATGCCATCGCACCATCCGGAACTAATTTGAGCTGATTGTTGGTACGTGGATCGTATGCCTCTTGATCAGTATTAACGGTGTGAATACTTAAGACTTCATCGGAGCCATAATTCAAGATCTGGTGGTACTTATAAATATCATCATTCGGGCCGTATGTGCAATCTGCTGCTTTCAAGTCGATGAAATTGATACACATATTCTCCGGGCAATAGAGCAAGACATTACTTATCGTAATGAAGCCTGTAGAATCCAAGTCATAGGTATGAGTAGAGTTGTTGAAGATTTTTTTCCATCCCCAGACGCGGAAATCGTAATTACCATCTTTGAGTCCGGACACCTTATAATCGTGTTGTGCTTGCGACACAGGTCCTCCGTAGGTATATTTGCGCCATGTAGATGATGTCGATTTACGGTATTCGACCATGTAACCTTCGAGTCCTCCTTCCCATGAAATGGTAATACTGGAATCGGCACATTCGTAATCAGCACGGAGATTAGTAGGTTTTTGAACGGTGGCGGAAGATATTTGTATATTGTCGATACATGCTCCCATTTCGAGGGCGTTCGGGTTGGTATTACGATTGACCCAGACAAAAACCAAAGCCTGTGGTCGTGAGGATGTATTGACCGTAAAGCGTTCGGAATAGTTAGTACCCAAGCCCGCGTCGATGGACACATTCTTCCATCCTGTTTGATTTTTCATGGTCTGTGTACGAGTGTTATCGGATGGGAAGACTGAGCACACGTAGCGAGCCTTTTCTAACACTCTGGTAGGGAGGTTGACGGTGGATGCAGAGGCGTACTGGAGGATGTTTTCCCAAGTGGTTCCCGTAATTAGTTTGGATGCGTCATCAAAATACACGTATAGTGTGCCAGATGTAGCCCCCTGAGTACGGAAGTCAAAGGAAATATCATACTCTTTGGATACCTGAGGCATCGTTAAGATACGATATGCCATGACCACATTTTGTTGGTCCCCGTAGCTAGCAATTGCTCCGTTGGTGGTGGAAATATAGAGGGACTGTTTGCCCTCGGAGCGGACGGCTTTTCCCACGCACCACTGGTCCTTAGCAGTAGGTGTACCGGCATTGAGCACCCACTGTGTCAGTTCCTGGCTTTCCGATTCTTCAAATCCACAATGCCACGGCACGTGTATTTGAGCGTACGTCCAGACGCATGAAGACAAAAGGACATAAACAATCAAATATTTTTTCATAAACCCATTCATCATTCAATCTGTTTAATATCTGCGCCTCCAGTACTGAGGATAGTAAATTCTACACGACGGTTGTTTTGACGTCCCTCTTCGGTATCATTGGTGTCAATAGGTTCAGATTCACCCAAGCCCTCGGCATCAATACGTTCGGCATCGATACCCATCTTGATAAGTTCGCGGCGCACACTATTTGCACGTCCTTCGGACAGGATTTGGTTGTTGCGTTCGGAACCGACATTGTCCGTATGACCACTGATCATAATCAAGACGGTCGGGTTCTCGCTAAGGAAGTTGTAGAGGTTATCCAAAGAAGGTTGTGACTGAGGTAGAATCTTCGTTTTACCTGTAGCGAAGAAGAGGTTGTCAATACGTACGCGGATACCTTCTTTGATGCGTGTCATGTGGAAATTGAGTGTATCCTGAGTAAAGTGGATGGTATCATCGAGTGGCATGAAACCGCTATGACGAGCATGGATGATATAGTCGCCCTCGAGCAGGTTGCTGACGAACAATCCGTTGTCAGAAGCATACCCATCATATAAGGTGGTTGTATCCGATACAGAAGAGATTCGTATCTCAGCCTCCAGTGGTTGATTTTGGTCAATAGAATGAACATGTCCGCATAGTGTATAAACGATAGGTACGGGTTCTGGGCGCAGTGCAATGATGACTGTGTCTTTCAGGTCACGCTCTAAGGTATAGGATACTGTATCTGAAGGATAGAAGCCTAACTTGCTAGCCCAAATAGAATATTCGCCCTTAGGATAAGTGCTTCGGGTAAAGCCTTTGCTATTGGTTGTTTTGTTGTATAATTTGCCTTTGAGCCAATGTGCCTCTACGTTAGCTCCTTCGACAGCGTTACCGGTTTCCGCATTGACAACCTGAATAGCCATACGTGGCAGGGGTGCTTTGGGCATAGGTAATGGTTTTTTGTTTTCACGAGGCAGGTCAAACATAAATGTAAGTTTGACTCCAGTCATAAACGGATTGAGTTTGGCTGCAACAGCGCTTGAAGTTTGGAGAGAAGAAACGACATCAGCCTTCTGTTGTTGAACTGGATTGGGTTCACTAAGCATCGTGACAGGCATATCCGTTGCTGAGGCCAGGTCGCTGACTTGTGGTCGTATATTGAGCACTCCATATTCCGCGAAGAGAGCCAGACGCGTGTGCATTTTCTTGAGTGTTTTCTGGGCAGGTGTCAGTTTTTTTCCTTTTTCAGGTATAGGTTGCATCCAGCGGTCGAGACAAATGCCAACCTCGGCAGCAGCAGCCACGTTTAAGCCAAAATTGAGTTTTTGTTTGGAAGAAGCATAGTTAATATCCTGTTCGATTCCGCGATAGAGAGCGTGAATAATATCATCGCTAAATTCTTTGTCCGACACTCGAACCGCGCAAGTAGAAGTGACGGTAGAATTGCCAATCACATTCAGTCCCACTTTAGGACCCACCAAAAAGTAAGCAGTATTTTCTGCAAACTCCATACCGAACAGCAAAGGCAGTTGCACATAAGCAGCTTGCCACATATCGTTCATAGGGCTAAAATGATAGTTGAGCGACATGGTGTTGTAGCCATCATAGGGTGTATAGGTGCGAAGAATCTCCGGATTTTTCTTATTGTCACCATAGAGTGATGTTTTGGATGTATAGATTTGAAACTCTGCTCCGGTCGTGAACAAGAAACGTTTGTATCGCAATTGATATCCCACGCCGGCACCGCCGCCTATTCCTCCCAATGCCGTTGCGTTAAAGCCGGAACCGATAGTGGAAGAGGCGTTGTAGGCGAAGTTAGCCGGGAAGATAGCCGAATAGCCGACTTGTCCCCAGAAACCCAGACGATGAGAGATGTCGCGAGCGTTGTAGGCAGCAGCTTTCTGATTGTATTTGGTGATATCCGCCACGCGTTTTTCATACGCCTGTTCCTGAGCCAGACGTTGTTGTTTTTTAGCCTCCTCCGCCTGTAGTTTCTTAGCTTCAGTGGCTTGAGACTGTTTGACACGGGCAACCGCTTCTTTTTCGCGTCCACGTTGGTCTGCGGCACGTTGTTTATCTTTGGCTTTCTTAGCTGCAGCCTGTTCTTTGGCTTTTTGAGCCTTTGCTTTATCCTTGGCCTTTTGTGCTTTGGCTTTTTCCTTGGCTTTCTTGGCTTTAGCTTTCTCTTTGGCTCTCTGCTGAGCAGTCTGTGCAGGAGCAGCATGAAGGACGGATGTCAGAGTTGCATCCATCATAAAATTTAAGCTAACCAAAATGACTAATGTGTAGCAAATTCGTTTGAGTATATGTTTCATAGCGACTTATTTTTCTAATGTTGACAATTACCATGCCACTCGTCCTCGAGAGTTGTAGTGTTGGTTATGTTGTTTGCGAGCCATTTCGTTGCAAATAACGCAAGTTTTTGGCTCCGGCAAGCGGAAGAACACAGAGAATCGCACACCGACAGTAAGGGGATTGACCTGTACGGAACGCAGGTCGTCGTTCAGCATAGCGGGAACGACAAAAAACTTGACACCTTGCTCGGTTTGGCGGTAAGCGAGTGCTTCGCCATAGGATACATTTTTGTGCACATTGAGCAAGCCATATTCCGCGAACAACCCCAAGTACATACGGTAGTTATGTTTAGCGACGTCAGCTCCTCGTTCAAAGACAATCTGATCGACACGTGCACCGAGTTCGCAAGTGAGTAACAGACTTGGCAGGAGAGACATAGAGTACTTTTCGCTAACCAGTTGTTGTCCATTCTCTAATTGGTGATTGGGCATATTCTCAAAGAGACCTATATACCGCTCATAATCTGCCTTGGTGGAAGCGGAAGATGCAGTAGAAGCCGTGCCATAAAGGTTAAGTGCAAACTTAGCGCCGGCTTGTATGTAGAAATATTTATGCTCAGCACCGATAGCCAAAGGGACAGAGAAATTGATGGTACGCATAAAGTCCTTTGTATCCTGAACAACGGCGTGCATAGTGAATGGCTCGCCCTCGGTGTCAATCATGCTCAAGGTAAGGTCGGAGCGACCAATCCGATTGGTCATATAGCCATATTGCGCTTCAACGCCCGTGGTAAGTGTAAAACCATTGTAATAAAGACGATAGCCTAATCCCAAAGCAGGCTGTATGCCTGCAGCAGGTTTGGCATACGACTGTTGCAACAAGGTAGAGTACCCCACACTACCCCATCCTCCCAAAAAATGATACTTATCCGGAGACAGTTTTGTTCCTGCCCAAGCAGGAGAAAACAGGCTAATGAGCAGTACTATGATAATGGTATATCTTCTCATCATGCGGCATAATACCTGAATAACGCGCAAAGGTACTAAAAATAAATGGGGTGACAAAATTTTTTGTTAATTTTTTATAAATTTGCATGGGTTTACCCTTTAAAAAGTCAAAAAAGGCTACCCGGAGGCAGCCTTTCTTGGTAAAATCAATAACAATGTTATGAAT